>JAPOPM010000037.1 GCA_026712905.1 Deltaproteobacteria bacterium | reverse complement strand
TGGCCGGTCGACGTGTGGAACGCCCCGTACAACTCGCCGGCGAGCAGGAGTTCCTTGGTCGTGGCCTCGAACTGCCGGATGCGCGACATGCGCCGGTACATCTCCCGCAGTTCGCCGCCTCCCGGACCGGTCACGCACTGAACCGTACCGGCATCCTTTGGCACGCAGCGCGACTCTGGCCGTCAACTCCTGCGCTGACCGCCGCGGCCGACGGTCGACGCCAGTCCGAGACCCGCTATCGGAGTAGTCAGATACTTGGTCTTGTCGAGCACGGCCAGTTCCACCTGCTCGACGTGCTGCAGGCCGAGGCGATGGTTCCACAGACGCTGTCGAGGGATCCACAGGGGTTCTCGCGGAGGCTCTGGGATCCGCCAATCACCGACCTCAACCGTCTCGGCGACACCCACGGCTTCCTCGATCGCTGGCAACAGATCCGGCTCTGCTGATCCCGCTGCCGCCCCGTGTCGTGATGACTGTCACACTCCACCACTACGTTGATCCCGCATGCGGGAACACCACAAGGCACAGTCAGTCTGATCTAGATCTCACAGCTCACTGGCGGCAATCCCGCATCGAATCCAATCAACCCAGCACCCCAGGAGGCCCACGTGACGTCCGATACACAGGCGACAGCCGCACATCCGGAACTGACGCTCGATGCTCTGCGTACGGCCGTAGAGGGAGGAGCGAACTACCTGCGGATCAAGACTGCGCTTCAACCCGCAGACGGTCCCGGCGGGAAGGTCTATCCCCCGACGTACGCGGGACCCGCCGGGCAGCCTCGCGCCGACGAGGCCCGCTACCACATCGAGGAACGCCATCGTGACGGCAGGACCATCAAGGTCGCCGTTCTGGATTCGGTCGCATCGCAGACGAACCGTGCCGAAGAGGCGCTGCTGGACGCCATCGAGGACGGATTGATCGAGATTCCGTTCGTCGAGGCTGACTTCGCGCGAGACGATGGCGAGGGGGCGGACTACGACGGAATCCGCCCAGGACGTCTGACCGCTCTGGAGGCCTCCCATCGCGTCGCCGATGCGACATTCCGCGAGTGCAAGGTGGATGGCGAGTGGTTTCGCGAGTCGCCCATCGGGAGAGCGATCTTCAACAGCAGCGAGCGCGATGCCGCCGACATGTTCCGCTACTGCCCCACCGTCTTGGTATTCGGGGAGTGGGACTCGATGGGTGGCGATGCCTCGCGGGGCCACAAGTTCGAGAGACGCGTCGTCTCGGAGATCGTCGCCATCGACGTCGTGGTCGGGCGATCATCCTCGAGCAAGCTCGACCCGTTGAAGATCGAATCCACTGGCGCCGTCTTCAGGAACAAGGCCCACGCCGACGATCCGAGCGAACCGCCATGGACCACTGACGAGGAGCAGGCCGAACGGGACTCCAAGGACAGGCCACTGCAGTACGGCGACGGTCGAGGAAAGGGGAAAATGTCGGGGCTCGGTCTGGGCAATGTCACCCCCAGCATCTCACCGCCCTCAGAAGACGAGTTCACTGGGATCGGTGGCGTGACCTTCTCTCACGCCGAGCAGTCGACGGTTGTGGCGTTGAACGCAATCCGCAAGCTGCGCTTCCCTCGCCACCGTGAAGCCACGGTCGAGGCACGAACTGCGGTAACTGCGCTCGCCCTGGCTGCAGCGGTCTTCCGCGACGCGCAGGGGTACGCGCTCCGCTCACGGTGCTTGCTCGTTCCTGATGGGCCACCCACCGTGGAACTGGTGGATGCGTACGGCGAGGTGCACGAATTCGCTCCCGTCACTCCGGGTGCCGCGGCTGAGATGCTCGGACGCGCCGCCGAAGGCTCCGCCGAGGCCGGGCTCGCCTGGGCGACCGAACCGGTCGTGCTGACACCCACGGCGAGCCTCCGCAAAGCCGTAAGGGATCGGAAGGCGGACGTCGATGAAGCGGCGGTCGGGTAGCCGTGCCGCTTGCCGTCGAGATTGCGTTCGCGACCGGCCGCTATTCGGCTGCTGACGTCAGCAACACGCAACAACCAGAGTGGCCGCCGCACTTGGCGCGCCTGTTCGCGGCGCTGGTGGAGTCGTGGGCCAGATACGGCTCGGACCCTCCCGATCCCGGCGAGCGGGCCGCCCTCGAGTGGCTGGAGTGCCAGCCCGCTCCGACGATCGCCGATCCCGGCGGCTCTCCCCGTCGGGCGGCGGGTCTATTCGTACCCGTCAACAATGCGACCGAGCCGAGCCGACGGGACAAGAGGCGGGGCATCACAAAGATGCAGACGCTTCTTCGTGAGGAACGAAAGCGCACCCCTCGGCTCTCGGTGCCATCCACGCTGGTCGGCGGTGACCGCAGGGTGGTATTCGCGTGGTCCAAGTCGGAGCCGACGGCCGACCAACGAGGAGCCCTGGCAAGGATGCTCGAGCGTGTCACCCGCTTGGGGCATTCGTCATCGTTCGTCGCTTGTCGACTGATCAGCGACCCTCCCGATCCCGTCTGGGTGCCTCATCACGGCTCATCCGGGGCGGCGTTCTCTGTGCGAGGCACGTACCGGGGAATGCTTGAGATGCTGCTCGCCCGCCACGATTCCTACCTGGAGACGGGGCTCCGCAACATCCCCATGCGTAGTGCGACTGTGTTCTACGCCGACGCCCGCAGCTGGGTCCCGAATCCGGTGCCGTCCGTGGAAGACGCGAGCTGCGAATGGATCGTCTTCGAGATGGAGAAGCCGTCTCGCCTGTCGAGCACGGGTGCGGCATGGGTCGCGAAGGCTCTGCGTGGCGCGATGCTCTCGTACTGCCCTGGACCGCCTCCAAAGTTGTTGGTGGGCAAGGAGAGCGATGGACGGCCCACGGCTGATCCCCACGCACTCTTCTTGTCGCTACCATTCGTGGGCCACCGACACGCTGACGGATCGATCAAGGGCGCAGCCGTGTTGATCCCGGCCGGCAGCGACACCGTCGAGCGCCAGATCGTGCTTCGTGCGATCAACGCTTGGGAGACATCCTGCGAGGGACGCCCTCTCGAGTTGCATCTGGGTAGCCGCGGCGCTGTGGCTATCCGAAGGCGGCCGCGGCCCGATACCGCAGGTACGAAGGCGCTCGACCCAGGAGTCTGGAGCCGCGCATCTCGGCGGTGGGGCTCGGTTACCGCGCTGGCGCTTCCGCGCGAGGCATACAAGCTCACCAGTGGCAGTCCGTCGGACATCCGGCGTGCCTGGCGCAAGGCAGAGGAGGCCGTGATCGAGGCCTGCCGCTTCGCCGGGCTACCCGATCCCGAGGACGTCGATGTCGGATTCGATCCTCCGGTCAGGGGAGGATCGCACGCCGGCGACTACCCGGCCTTTGCGCAGAGCGGCAAGAGGCGGCTTCTGCTACACGCGACGATTGACTTCAGCGAACCGGTGTCGGGGCCAGTGGTGCTCGGCTCCGGTCGCTTCCGGGGACTTGGACTAATGCGGCCGCTGGATTCTGCCAGTGTCGAGGCCCGCTGATGCCCTCTGGCGCGCTCACAGCCGACGCGTTTGCCGGGTTCTTCCACGGTGTGCACGGATTCGCGCCCTACCCGTGGCAGGAGCGTCTCGTCCGGCGAGTCATCGGGGCGGGAACGTGGCCAGAGGCAGTCGATCTGCCGACCGGTTCGGGAAAGACAACGCTGATCGATATCGCCGTCTTCGCCCTGGCAGCCAACCCTGAGACGGCACCCCGACGGCTGGTCTACATCATCAACCGCCGCACCGTCGTTGATCAGGCTTTCGAGCACGTGCTGAAGCTCCAATCCGCCCTGACGGATTCTGGTGATCCTGCTGTCCGACGCGTTTCGGACTGCCTACGCGACGTCTGCAACGATGCGCCGATCAATGGCGTCCGGCTACGTGGCGGGATTCGTGACCTGGGGACCTGGGCGGACAGGCCCGACACCGCATGGGTGACGGTGGCCACCATCGATCAATTCGGCTCGAAACTCCTCTTTCGCGCCTACGGGTCAGGGCCGAAGATGCGGCCAGTGCATGCGGGACTCGCGGGCAACGATTGTCTGGTGATCCTCGACGAAGCCCATCTCGACAAGCCATTCGCCGAGACAGTTCGACAGGTCCGTGACGCGCAGCCCGACACGAGCGGTCTGCCACGTCGGTACGAGATCGTCGAGATGTCCGCCACCCCGGTCCGCTCTGTGGACGACCGGTTCACGTTCGACGAGGACGATCTGGCTTGCGCAGAGTTCTCTCGCCGGGTCACCTCCCCCAAGGATGCGTTCCTTCGGATGATCGATTGGAGCGATCCCCACCGGACGATCCCTGCTGCCGTACTCGACATCGCGCAGCAACTGGACGAACGGGAGCAGACCGTCGGGGTGGTCGTAAATCGAGTGCGCACGGCCCTCGAGACACACCGCGCCCTGATCGACGCACTTGGACCGGAAGGCTGGGATGTCCACCTTCTCACAGGACGGATGAGGCCGCTCGACCGAGATGATGCCGTCGTGAGGGTGCAGGCGGCGGTCGATCCTGAGCGCGCCACTGGTGCGAGCACGCCGACGGTGGTCGTCGCGACGCAGTGCATCGAGGCCGGCGCCGACTACAGCTTCGACGCTCTCGTGACCGAGGTAGCCCCCATCGACAGCCTGCGACAGCGGTTCGGCCGACTCGACCGCCGCGGCAAACTGTCGGCCACGACAAGACAGGCGGCTCGTGCGTGGATCGTCGGTCCGGCCAGGCCGAAATCGGCAGAAAGCTTCGTGGACGACCCCGTGTACGGCGGTGCGGTCTCGGTGACCTGGGACGAACTGCTCGAACGCACCGAGCGGGGAGCAACACCCTTCGACGCGTCGCCGTTGGCTTCGCACGCATTCCCGGAAGCGGCGTACACAACGAGGCTGAGCGCACCACTGCTGCTGCCTCACCACATGGACGCCTGGGCACAGACGAATCCGGTTCCGGCCCAGGCACCCTCGATCGACAGGTTCCTTCATGGCATGCTCCCCGACAGGGAAGCTCACCGACCGGCGGACGTGAGCATCGTCTGGCGCCACGACCGGAGTCCCGCTGCTGTCCGCGAGGTGCCGATCCGGGGGGCGGAGAAGCTACAGGTGCCGTGGCGGGCCGCCGTCGCATGGCTGACTCGCGACATGGAGATCAACGTCTCCGACGTCGGCAACGAGACAGTTGATACCAGCGCCACACTCGGTCGACACCTCGACACCTCAGAGGACTGGTGTCGCTTTACCGGCCAGGACACCGCTCCCGAGTTGATTGGCCCTGGTGACATCCACCCTGGCGATGTACTGCTGGTCGACCCCGCTCGCGGAGGACTGTCGAACGGCACGTGGTGCCCATCGTCGCGCGAGGCCGTCAGCGACCTCGGGGATGCGGCACAGCACGCTTACCAGCGCCGCTACACCCTTCGTCTCGACCCACGCCTGCACGCTGGACTTCCACACCCTCCCCGACCCTTCGATGACGGAGACGCTCCTGATTCCGAGCGAATCGATGCGTGGCTGGCAGCTGTGGCAGCAACACCGGGGTTGCCCGCCTGGATGATCGAGACTCTCGACAAGGTTGCCTCCCCCCGACGGCGCGTCCGGCGAATCGGTGCCGGCGGTGCGGCCTACTTCGTGGTCTCGGCAGGTCTCCACGCCGAGGCGGACACGATGGACGGCTCCGACGAATCGCAGTCGGTTACCGGAGCGGGAGTCCCCTTGCGCGACCACTTGTCACGAGTCGGCGATCGCGTCCGGGAATACGCCGAGCGGCTCGGGCTGAGCGCCGACCTCTGTGACGACCTCGAACTCGCTGCGCGGCTCCACGACATCGGCAAGGCGGACCCGCGGTTCCAGCGCCAAATGGTGGGCGGCGATGTGGTGAGACTTGAGTGCCTCGATGAGCCGCTCGCCAAGTCCCTACCGGGAGCGCGCACCGATCCTGCCGGATGGCCCGCGGTCTACCACGAACTGCTAGGCGTACTCATGGCCCGCGACAGCGACCGCCTGCGGGACGCCCACGACGAGGACCTGGTGCTGCACCTCATCGGGAACCATCACGGACGTGCCCGCTCCCTTCCACTGCTGCGCCCCGACAGGAACCCTCGCTCGGTCACTTACTCTGACGGGGCGCACGTGTACTGCGCCGACACGGCCGCCGCCGGGCCAGCGCTGGCAACTGAGATGACCGAGCGATTTTGGCGGCTGTCACGCAGGTATGGCCATCACGGATTGGCGTGGCTGGAAGCGATCATGCGACAGGCGGATCAGCAGGAAAGCGCGCTTGAGAGAGGTACGGAATGAGCGCTGAGACCTGTCTGCCAGGGTTGGACGGTAGAACCCCCCTCGGGTTCATGGGGGCACTCGGTGTTCAGACCGCTCTTATGACCTCCGAATCGCCAACATTGCGCTGGGACTCCACGGGATCGCCGATTGTCGGCGGACGACACACGCTCGAGGAGATCGCCGAGCGGATCGTCGATTCATTCAAGGAACTGGTCGCGAGCCCGGCGGTATCGGGGGAACACGTGGCCGACGACCTCAAGTTCTCGACCGCAGCCGACGTGAGGGCGTACCTCGAGTTTGCCCACGTGGGAGGGCGACTTCCAGCCGCATTTGCCGCCGCGCAGGTGAGTGAGGGTGCGGTCGTCAGAGTCGGGAAATCCAAGCCTTCAACTCTGCACTTCACGAGTGGGCAGATGAAGTTCCTGTCGATCGCCCGCGGCATCGCGACCGGCAGAAACCCGGCAAAAAAGAAGACCGATCACTCCTCATTGTCCCCCCAACTCGTTCGCGAAGCTCTGACCGAACCCGGCAACGGGCTGAGCCTGCTGAGATGGGGAGACACTGACGGGCGAACTCACGCGCTGAGTGCAGTCAGCCCTGCCGAGCGCGAGGAACGCCAACGCACCAAGAGACTGACGAACCCCGCTCCAACGGCGCTAGCACTGCTCGGAATGAGCCGGTATCCGACATGGACGAGTGATCGGAACCGCTGCGTGACACAAGGAATCTTCGGGCGGAGGCCTCATCTGTTCTTCTGGCCCCTGTGGGAACATCCTGCTGGATGGGCAACCGTCGGTTCCTTCCTCGCCCAGGCTCAACCGGCCTCCGACGAATTGAATTCGGAGCGCCTCACCGGATGGGGTATCACGGAGATCTGGTCGTCTGTGGTTCGCGACTGTGGCAAGGATCTCTTCTCGTTCGAATCGGCAAAGGCAACGTGGAGAGCCCCATGACGCCCGGCGAGCGGTCCGGTCCGAAGTCGACCACCGAGGACCGCTCGCCACCGTGTTAACCTGCGGAAACAGCGATCCTTGACAATCGATTCGGGCGTCGCGTTCGTCTCAGACCTGAACCACTCGCAAACGTGCGGGAAAGTCCAGGTCACTTACCATGCCGACTCCCAGCCGTCACGGGGGTCGGATGATCCCCGAACCACTGAAGCGACGGGTGAGAGATCTGTCCAATACGACGAGCAAAGGTCACGGGGGTCGGATGATCCCCGAACCACTGAAGCATGACGCAGCGGAACTGTATGGGCAAGTTCACCCACGTCACGGGGGTCGGATGATCCCCGAACCACTGAAGCCGCGCGTGGGCGAACATCGGCATCTCATCCACGAGTACGTCACGGGGGTCGGATGATCCCCGAACCACTGAAGCTCCAGACCGTAGTCTCGGATCACGCCGAACGCCTCCGGTCACGGGGGTCGGACGATTCCCGATCCCCGCGTCTCTGAAGTACGACCGGCACAAACAAGCAGTGTCCTCTCTCCTCGACCACCGAGGTGACCGTTGCCCCCGCCGCGGCGGCAACGTGGAGGACGTGACCCCGATTGCCATGGAACTCCTCGGCGGCACGGGGTTGCGGTGTCGTGTGTCGGAGCGCCTCGCGATCATGCGTGTGGCCGATCCTGCAGAAGATCAGGCATGGCGCTCTGCTCCCTGTGGAGGTCGGCAAGGTCCGGACTCATCCATGCCAACAGTTCGAGCGATCGCTCCCATACGTCGCCGATAGCGATGACCGTGGTCGAACCTGGGGTTTGGACGCCGTTGAAGATCGGTTCGTGATGCGCAGCCCGGTTGCGGAGCCGCTGGAACAGTGCGGCGCGATAGTGCACGTCTGCTCGGGTCGATCGTCGCTGCCGGCCGGCGGGCGTGAATGTGCCTCTCGAGAATCCGAAGCGAAGTGCCGGCCGCCAGAGCCTCGTCTCGTAGTCGACGGCCCGCCCGAGAGCGCTATACAGTCGGCACAGGCACCTTCGGACCCGTCAGCCCAGAGGTCTGGAACTTCGAGGTCTCCGGCCTGAAGGTCGTCGGCTCCTGGCTCGGCTACCGGATGAAGACCCGCAAGGGCCGGAAGTCCAGCCCCCTCGACGACATCCGGCCCACTCGCTGGACCCAGAGCGACGAACTCCTCCGTCTCCTCGCCATCCTCGAGCACACCATTGAGGTCACCCCCGCCGCCGCCGCCCTCCTCGACGAGATCCTCGCCAGCCCCCTGATCCCCGCCACCGTCCTACCCAAACCGACCTCCGACCAGCGCAAACCCCTCAGGACGCCGTGATTCTTGCTCAGTCCACCCCTTCACAGCAGCCGACGCCACCACTACCGCATGAGTTCGCGGTGCGGCGGCGATGACTCATCGAGATGGAGTTGATACTCACCGCGCACGCCCGGCAGGTCATGGCGGAGGGGGGCATACTTGTCGAGTGGGTGCAGCGGGCCGTGGATGCACCCGCGTTGCGGAACCGAGATCCCTACGATGAGGAGGTGGAGCGCTTCTACCTGCCGTCGCCGAGCGTGGCAATCGAGTGATGACCGGCCACGCCACCAACCGCGCCCTCACCGGCCCTGACACCGAGAAGGCTCAGGCCGGCGGCTCACGGGCGATTCAGGGCATCGATCGCCACCTGACAGCCTGATCGGGCCTCAGCGAGGCGGCAGTACGATGACCGGTGTGCTGAGGCGGATCTGCGTGCACAACTACAAGTGCCTCCAGAACTTCGAGTTGGAGTTGCAGGAGACGGTTCTGCTGCTCGGCGCGAACGGCGCCGGCAAGACGGCTGTGATCGATGTCGTCTACGGGCTCCGCAAGCTGCTCTCGGCCGAGGCCAAAATCGCTGATCGGGTCGCATTTCATCCGTCGACGCTGACACGTTGGCAGACGGACCCGAAGCAGGTGTTCGAGATCGACGTCGTAGTCGGCGGGGAATCCTTCCGATACCGGCTGGAAGTCGAGCACGCCGACGATGGACGGCACTCCCGCATCACCTGGGAGAGCCTCAGCGCAGGCCCCACGACGCTGTTCAAGTGCGAGATGGGCGACGTGCAGCTCTACCGCGACGACGGATCGGAGGGGCCGACGTTCAAGACGGACTGGACCGAATCGGCTCTCGCACGCGTCGTCGCCCAGCCGATCAACACCCGCCTGACGGCGTTCAAGGACGCCATGCGGGCGACGGTGGTGTGCAACATCCGCCCGGCGCTGCTACGCGCCGAGTCCACCCGTGAGGATCAACTCCTCGGCCGCCACGCCGAGAACTTCGTGGACTGGTATCGCCACGCCGTACAGGAGAACCCCGCGTCCTCGGTGGCCCACGTCGAGGCCCTGCGGGAGGTC
>JAPOPM010000036.1 GCA_026712905.1 Deltaproteobacteria bacterium | reverse complement strand
CGGAACGCGAATCAGTAGATGCGTCTCTGTCTGATCGTAACGGCAACGGAAGACCGAAACAGGACGAACGGAGGCGTCGGTGTCCCCGTTACGGGGCGCTACCACATGTAGTGGATAACCCAACAGGAGGTGCCGTGTGTTTTGTCTCGCCAAACGCGATCGCACGCCGTCCGGAATTCGCGAGAGTGGAACGACCAACGTGCGACCCCGCTCCGCCTTCGGCCACCAGGGCTTGTCCGGCTCTAGCAGCACGAAATTCTCCCCGTACTGGTTTGCGAAGGCTTGAGGCTGGCCGCTGTCGCCGTGTCGTAACGCATCCTGATAGTAAGGCAGGAGTTGTTGCAAGAGGTCTATGTTGGCGTCGATGCGCCCGCCTTGCATGTCCGGCCCCACCACGGCCACCTCACCAGCGGTGGCTTGGCAAGGGACTGCAACCAGGTATTCGTCTGGTCTGCCAGAGACGGTATATTCCGCAGTTTTGTTCCCTTGCCGGCGGACATGCCAGCGTCGCGCCGCACCGAACTGGACCAGTTGGCGCTCGTTCATGTGTGCCAGAGCCCGTACGACTTCGTCCTTGCTGATCGTCGCTCCCGCCTCAGCCAACTGGGTACGAATGCGTTCGACGGTCAGACCGCGCGGTGCGGTTTCGAGGACCCTGAAGATGGTGTCCTGAAACAGGGAGTCGGGTGCCGTCATTCCGGGCTATCCTTCCGTTCCGGTGATTCTCTGATGATCGTCGGTTCCGCATACAAGCACCTTGGATCACAGTAACGTCAATTAACAAAGAAAGTCGGAAGTAACAAAATCTTGACGATCCGCAATATGGTTGCGAGCAATCGAAGCCAGTCAGTGCCAGGAACTTGAACCGCGCCACTCGTCGTGAAGACTCAGGGAGCTAGATGGGTCGTCCTGAAGACTGTGCCACAGAAAACCGCCATTGGCGCAATGGCTGCTCAACCGCAATCGGGCCAGAATGAGGACCGACGTCGAAAATGAGGGAAGGTGGAGGTGCTTCTCGCAAGGAGCACGTGCGCACATTTGCCCGAATACACGCTGCGAGCACGGAGAGTGTGCTCAAGAAGAAGTCTGAGTGGGAGGCGCCGACTGGATGGTGTAAGCGTAGCCCGGTGATCGCCGCGTGGACAGTCCCAGTCCGGGGATGAAAGGGCCGGGGGCGGTCCCCCATTGCGCTTCATCTGACTGCTTGAACCCGGAGCTTTAACCCGTCGCGCTTTTGAAGCAAACCGATGATCTCGAAAAGGTCGCGGGCTCGGGGTTTGCCTCCATGGCCCAACATACGCATCAGGCTCTTGGGGGACCTGTCGGTAAGGCCGCCGAGCGATTGAAAGCCGATGGTTGCGTTGATGTAGTCGCGCAAGACGGCCTTGCCGGTGTCCACGTCGCCGGCGAGAAGGCATTCGATCCCCTCAGTGAGGAGGGCCTCCCGGAAGGCTGGGTCCCGTTCAACGCGCTCTTGGATGGTTTCCTTGAAATCTCGTGTCAGGACCATCTAATCCTCCCGCGTCTTGCGCTTCCTGTACTCTCGCCATAACCTTCGGGCGGTTTCGATATCCCTCTCTTGCCGGCGTTTCGTTCCGCCTCCACACGAACGCCAAGCTTTCGCCATAACCTCACGGTTGGCGAGTTCTAGCCCGTCCATTTCCGCGAGCACTGCGACTTCTTGCTGTCGGGCGTCGGTGGACAGGACTTTGCGTAACGCGGCATCGACGGTCTCTTCGACGGAAGATGTACCGAGCAGACGGCGCGCCTCCTGGAACAGATTCTCATCAATGTCGATGGTGATCTGAGGCATGCAGTCGATATTGTATCAGTCGGACAATAAATAATCGATCAGTGGTCCGGGCGTGTCCCTCGGATTGCGCTTCCCAAATCCGACCTACGGGTTACCCGAAAATACGGCTGTGGAGTGGCACCCTGAGCCCCGAAGGGCGCAGGGTCCTGTGTTCCTAGCCGCTAGGATTCGTGCAGCGCCGCGTACACCTTCTCCGCCGTGAGCGGCAGGTCGTACACCCGCGCGCCGGTGGCGTCGGCCACGGCGTTGGCGATGGCGGCGGCGGTGGGGACGTTGGGGAGTTCGCCGATGGCCTTGCCCTGGAAGGGGACGGGTCCTTCGCCCTGCTCGACGAACACGGTGTCGAGACGGGGGATGTCCTTGGCGCAAGGGAGCTTGAAGTCACCGAGGTTCAGGGTGGTGATCTTGCCGTCGGACATGGG
>JAPOPM010000035.1 GCA_026712905.1 Deltaproteobacteria bacterium | reverse complement strand
GTCACGCGGAAGGCGTAGTCGTCCCGCGCCAGGAGGACGTAGTCGCCGACGCGGTTGCCTAGCGACGGATGCGGTCCGCCCGGCCCCAGGAGACCGCTTTCCAGGAGTTCCTCGCCGGTGATGCACACGCACGCCTCGGCCAAGTGACGGGCCACCACCTCGCGGAAGCGGGCCTCCCGCGCCGGGCGGACGAAGCAGGAGACCTGCCGGGCGTCACCCGCGGGAAGCAGGGCGAGGCAGTCGAGCAGGCCCGGCACGGCGGTCAGCTCGATCCGCTTGGGCGGGGGCGCGTCCACCACCCCGTGGTCCGCGGTGACCAGGAGCAGGGTCTCGGTGCCCGCCAGTCCGCGCGCAAGGCGCCCCAGGGACTTGTCGATCTCGGCGAGATGGAGTCTCGTCTTGCGGGCCTCGACGCCCTCCCGGTGGCACAGGCTGTCGTACAGTGGCCAGTAGACGTAGGCCACGCCACGACCGCCCTCGCGGGCGAAGCTCACGGTCTGCCGCTCCATGCCCGCGAGCGTCTGGAAGGCGCCGTACCCGTTCCAGCGGGTGCCGGCGTTGGAGTAGGCGCTCCGCCCCAGGGCGCCGAAGGACAGAAGCCGCTTGTGCCGGCGTACCGACGAGAGATACGACGGCAGCCCGAGATAGCGCCTGAGATTGAAGTCTTTCCCCGCCAGCCGGGTGCCCGTTAGCGTCCTCCCCGGCAAGACCGCGCCCACCAAGCCCAGGTCGTGCAGGTGCAGATGCCAGCTCAACACCCCATGCTCGGCCGGGGCGGCGCCCGTGGAAAGGGTTGTCACCGCCGCAGCCGTAGTGCTGGGGAACACCGTGGTGATGCGTAGACCTAGACCTGGATGCCGCGCGAAGAAATGCTCGCCGCCGCCCGCGGCCATGAACCGGTCCAGTTGTTTGTAACCCACGCCGTCCAGCACGAGATAGACGATTCGCGAGATGCCCTTGAAGACGGCTTCATCCAGGGCCCGGAGCCCAGGGTGGGGGGAGGTCCCGCCAAAAGCCCGGATGATGGACGAGAGCAGGTTCACGAGAGAGCCGCCCCGGTAGTCCGGAAAGTGGAAACCCCCGGCCGTCCGGAGATGCTCGAGGATGCGGGCACTCCGGTCGGCGCTACTGTCAACGGCGGATCGCACGTTCAGACGATAGAACAGGGACAACCGCCGGGCAACCAACCGTCGTCGACGCCCCCAAGACCTTGACTCCGACGAAAAGAATTTGAGATGAGGAATACAGTCCGCGGTCAAAGGAGGATCGGCCATGGTCATACGTGAAGTCGCTGACGGTTCCACCTACGTAAGCACCCAGGAAGAGCACGCAGAACTCTCGGCGCAGTTCGCCGCCCACTGGGGCAACGACCGGTTCGAGCGCCTCCGGCCCTACGACACAATGGTCTTCGCCACCACCTACCACGACAGCGGCTACCGCGAGTGGGAAGGTGTGCCGCGGATGGATGCTGCCAAGGGGCGGCCGTATGGCCATCGCGAGCGGATCCCGGATTTCGAGGCCACCGAGTTGACTGCCTACCGCCGCAACGTGGACTGGATTCGCGGCCACGACCTCTACGCCGGAGTCCTGGTCTCCATGCACCGCACCGGCCTGTGGCGCGGCCGCTACGACGTCCTGACCAGTCCCAAGCCGCGGGTGCGCGAACTCAGCGCCCCGGTGCAGGCGGCGCTGCACGAACTCGAAGCGGAGCAGCAACAGGACAAGGCCGCGCTCGCCGCCGGCCACGCGGGCTTTGATAAGGAGTTGTGGATCAACTACCGCATGCTGCAGCTCTTCGACCTGCTGTCGCTGTACTTCTGCTGCGACGGCTACCGCGACAACCGCTTCAAGGAAGAGTGCCTCGCACCCATCCCCGCCGGCTACGCACCCGACAACGGCGTCGAACTGCGCATCACCCCGAACCCGGACGGCTCCGTGCGGATGGACCCCTACCCCTTCGACATCTCCCCACTCCCGCTCACGGTGCGCGCCCGACGGATGCCGCCCGGCCGGTATGCCTCCGAGGCGGAAGCCCGCGCCGCGTACTACAAGACGCCGGCCAGACTGCTGCAATTCCAGGTCAGCAACTGACCCCGCCTTCGCCCGCGGCACAAAATTCTTGACAGAACACTCAGCGTGTATTAGCCTCGACCATATCCGTACCTACTGGTACGGACATGTTTTGAAGAAGGGAGGCGGTCACGGGACCTTTAGCCGATGGATGCCGAAGCCCAACCTTTGGACCGCATCCAGATCTACTACGCGACCAATCGGCGCCACCGCGGACTCGACCGCTGGCAGCCTGCCGGATACGGCATCGAACCGAGCAAGGACGGCACCGAGAACCTGCGCTTCGGCATGGTCACGCTCCACTGCGACGGCGGCAAGGTCACCGAATGCCTCGAAGCCGACTGTGGATTCGGCACCGGCGACGGCGTTCGACTCGCAAAATACTTCTTCGAACGGCGGCGTTCCGCCACCATCGAGGCATTCCGCGAAGATCTTCGGAAGGAACAGAACGAGTCCACCCAGCCGCGACAGAACCTCGGCTCCACACGCGCCTTTTCCGAGCTACGCGACAAGATGGTCGCCGGCGACCATGTCCTCATCTTCGTCCACGGTTTCAACGTGAACTGGTGGGAGGCCGTTGCATCCGCTGCCGGCCTGCAATGCATGCTCAACCGCCACTGCAGCACTGACCCCGCCAACGACTCCACGCCGGTGCACGTGGTCCTGTTCAGTTGGCCCTCCGACGGGCGTTCAATCCCGTACTGGTCCTACTTCTCCGATCGCAGCGACGCCAAGGTGTCCGGCTACGCATTCGGCCGCGGCCTCCTCAAACTCAGAGACTATCTCATCGACACGCGCCGGCTCCTCCGCCAACGGGGCGACCCGCCTTGTGGCCGCTCCGTGTACCTCCTGTGCCATTCCATGGGGAACTACGTCCTGCAAAATGCTCTGGAACGCATCGCCGACTTCTCCATCGGCGGTCGTTTGCCTCAGATCTTCGAGCGGGTATTCCTGTGTGCCGCCGACGTCGCCGCCGACGTATTCCAGCCTGGCGAGCCCTTCCACCGCCTTCCGCAAATGGCAAAGGCGGTCACCATCTACCACAACCGCGGCGATCTCACCATGCCCATATCCGACTATACGAAAGGAAACACCGACCGACTCGGGTGGGCGGGCGCCGAATGGCCTGCCTACCTTCCCGACCGCGTACACCAAGTCGATTGTGGCCGCCTCGTAACCGGCATCGTCGAGCACAGCTACTACCACTGCGGGGCGATCAATGACGACATACGCCAATGCATCGACGGGCTGCCGCCGGACTCGCGGGACAGGACGCGCGAGCCGGTAAGGCATGGTTGGCCCAACGTTTGGCGACTCATCGGAGACTAGCAGGCCGTGGGACAACTCACGTACGTGCGTGTGACCGATGCAACAGGAAGAGCCACCCGCACGAGTTGAAATAGCCGTTCTTCGCGGGCCGTCCCATGCCCACCTTGCGCATGGCCATCGTTAGTTCCAACGAAAGGTAGTCAGTCCCATGGAATGGTTCGCATTCGTCGTCATCGGTCTAATGCTCGCGCACCACTTCGAAATCCAGCGCCGCACCGAAGACCCCCGCAATTGGGAAAAGACCCTCCAGCATTATCGCTGGACTGTACGCGGCGCCCTCCTTCTGTGTGTACTCCTTCTCTTAGCCAGCGTATTTGTCTTCAGCGCCGACGTTTTCATGAACGGTCAAATCGGGCTCATCAACCGGACAAAAGAGTTTTTCCAGGGCGACAAGCCGGTTTCAGTCCTCGTAATAGCGTTCTTCGTCGGAATAGCACGGCTCGTCGCCGAGCGTGCGATGGATACGAAGGACAATCTCCTCTCTGGTTTCAAGGAGTTCCTGCAATCCTTTTTTTCATCCGGCACCTTAAAGCGCCACTCCAGTATCGGCAACCTATCAAATTTCAGCTCCGGCCCTCAGACCGACGCTTGGTTCTACTGGCTTTGCTTCTCCCTCATCATCAGCGTCCTTGATGCTTCGATCCGTGAACTTCCCTTCGACGCCACGGACCCCGCCACGCCCGCAACACCGGTCCCCACCGAGGCCGGAACATCCGCCACGCCCGCCGCTAGCACGCTTCTTGGTTGGTACTTTGCCGGACTCGGGGCTTCCCTCTATGTGGCCATCGGTTACTTCGTATGGGTATACATGACTCTGTACCTCAAATTGGTGCAACATCACCACTTTGCCGGACGCGCCGCGCGTTTGTTTCTCGGCCAAATACTCGGCGACCAACTTCCACGACAATGCACCATCATTGGTCCCTCCTACTCGGGCAAGACCGTCTTTGCGCGTCAGGGCGGCGCTACTGCCCACGATGGCGAGGCACCAAATCCCCACCACGTCGAACCGACCTCCACGGTCGACGTCCGCACGGCGCCGGCCACCAGCGACCACGGGATTACTCTCAACGTCACCACGCTCGACACGCCCGGAGAGAACATGGGCGATCATCTCCTGTTGGCCTCGGCCTTTCGTTCAGATGTTCTCATTTTCGTGCTCGATCTGGGCATGTTCGACCCCACGGCGATGGCCAACGGTGCGAACTACAAGTTGGAGGATTGGCACCACTTGATTCGTCAGGACCAGGACGCAGAGGCTGTGAGAAGCGCCGTAAAATACATGCAAGGTTTTCATTTAGCCACCACTCGTAGCACCGGCGCGGAGTTTGTCTCTGCATCCGAGCTCTTTAAGGTTCGCGCTTTTACGTTGTTCCTGAACCGGAAGGAAGCCCAGGTGTTGGAGCACCTTCGTCCTGTTCTCGATCAAAAGAATGAGGACCTTCAGCGATTGGCGCGAGACATCGGCGAACGGTTTGGGGTACCCGAAAGGGAATGTTGCTGTATTGCCGGCGACGCGAATAATGCCACCGAGGCGTTTCATTTGATCGCAAGGTCCACGAGGATACGCCTGAGAGATTCGTTTTGGCCGGGTAATCTGTCCGTCGTGGGACGGGAGGAATGACACCACGGTTGGGGAGTTCGTTGGTTCGGGGCCATTGAATCGGGTCAAGAATGGCACAGCTCCCCTTGAGGCGCACGCCAACGACGGATTGGCGCTCCCGGCGGAACCGCCCGACCGGCAAAGGCGGCAAGCTACTAACGCGAGTTCGCGGCTCGTGATTTTTGTCGGCCGGCTTCCACGTTCGTGCTTTCGGGGCCTCCGTGCAGGCGGGTCGCATCAAGGTGCACTTACGAAGGCCTTGACCGGACAGCGGTACAGGTCGTCACGCCAGTTACTGATTTGTGCGTAAGTACGATTTGGAGAGTAGGTCGAGATGTTCAGATTGTTGGTGAATATCGGGGGCATTTTTGATGTCTTCGTGTCAAAGAAGGCCCCGGAATCGCTTCGAACCGCGATGTTGCCAACCTTGACCGTCACCGGGCGTGTAGGGAGCATTTTCGTAGAACGGCTTCGTTTCGGGGAAGGAATCGACTACGGACGGAACCGATATCTGCTGCTCCTGACTTCGGCCGCGATGACGGAGGTCGAAAGAAGGCACTTGGTCGGTTCGCTGGAGGAGGCGGTCGGTGCTCGATTCGACAGGCTTATTGAAGCCGTCAATCGAGACGAAGTATCGGAAGATCTACGGGGTATTTTCGCGGCTTGCGCGCGTGCGGACGAACAGGACGACTGGCCGGAAGGGTTTCCGAAGGCCCACCAGGATGGCGAAGGCTCCCAAGCCGCAGTCACGGCTGAGTCCCAAGTGCATCAATCGGAGCAACCGAGAGAGGTTCGCACGTCAGACGATTCCAGGGACAGTGAACAGCCGGAGGACACCACGGGCAAGATCGGCCATCGTGACGGTGAAGGACCATTGCCGTCGCGGGCGGTCTGGCTAGGGGCGGTGGTCGCCATCAATCTGTTGTTTGCGGGACTGGTGTTCGGGTCAATGGCCTGGTACCTGGAGCGAAGCATTGGGCGGGGAAGCCCCGCGGAGGGGCTGGATGGATTGCAGAGGAGAGTTACGGAGCTCTCGACTAAGCTCGATGATCTGGAAAGTTCCGTAGAAAAAGTGGCCAAGACGGTCAATGCGTCGCTGACACAACTTCCAGACCTCTCGACTAAGCTCGATGATCTGGAAGGTTCCGTAGGCGAAGTGGTCGAGACGGTCAATGCGTCGCTGACACAACTTCCAAACCTATCGGCTCAGCTCGGGTATCTGAAAGGTTCCGTAAGACAGTTGCTCACGACGGTCGATCCGTCGCTGAAGAAAAACGGGGAGATCTCGACTGGGCCGAAAGGTGTGGAGGATCCCGTAGGCCAAGTGGTGAAGAAGATTCAAACGATACTGAAAGGCCTCAAATACTATTCTGGGAAAGTTGACGGGCTCTTTGGAAGCAACACGGCAGCTGCAATAAGGGAATGGCAGTTGGATAACGGTGAGTCTTCCACAGGCAAGTTGGATTGGGAGACAATCAAAGGAATCCTTGAGAGCGAACCAAGTGCCACGAGTCATGCCGAGGGTCGCCAAGGTGATGCGGGACCGTAACGACCATGGGTCCGGGCGAGAATCAATCGATGAAGTTTTCAAGGGAAAGGCGTGTGGAGTCTAAGGAAGTTCCTGGCCGCTCGTGTCGCCCTGCCCTCAATGTCAGCCTCACACGGAACGTCCACAAACCCCAATAGCCTCCGGGTCTGGAGATCCCCCAGCAATAGGCCAAGAAAGGTATCAACCGCCTCATCGGCGTCTTCGACGTTGAGCAGGCCACACGCGTGGCACTGTTCCAGATACTGGACGAAGGCGCGGCGAATCGGCTCGCGCCCCACCCTGCCCAAGCTGTGGGCCAAGGCAGGGCCGGAAGTCGCTTCCGCGATGGCGGCACGGTTGATGGAAACCGCGTTGTCGCAGAGGAGGTGGGTGGCCAGTGCTCGGCCAAAATCGGTGAGGGTGGTTTCCACCGATGTGTCGCTGTCGAGGTGGCCGTTCAGGGCGACGCGAACCCGGACGGCGTTTCGGCGAATGACGGCCTCGAAGAGGCCCAGCTTGTCTCCGAACCAGGCATACAGGGTTTCCTTGGACGCCGAGGCCCGTTTGGCCACTTCGAGCATGGTGGTGTCGCGATATCCGCGTTCGGCCAGCACGTTGGCCGCGACATCGAGGATATGACCGCGGCGAGGTGTGCGGGATGACTTTTTCACTCGCCCCTTCCTCCAGCAAATCCTCCAGCCCTGTCGGACTATAACTAGCAGGGTCGGTACGTGTGTCAATAGAAACGTACTGTTTAGTACCTCTAAATCGGTTCGCCGGCGCTGGAAACTCGCACGAACTTCTCAGGTCGGCATCCGGCCGGAGTTTCGACGTCATCCATATCATTTGAGGTAGGCTTTCCCCAACGCACTCGGCGGCACCGCGCGCCCGAAGAAACCCGCCAGCAACACCACCGTCAGGACGTAGGGCAGCATCGGGATCAGTGCCGCCGGCAGCCTGAGCCGTCCCTGGTCGCAGGCGCCGCCGAGGGCGGTGATCAGAAACTGCAGCGCGTTGCCGTCGCCGCATGACACGGCCACGCCTTCCAGCCTTGGCGTGAACGTGTCGAGGAAGCCGAAGAGCAGACAGGCCAGCAGCGCCGGGCCCGGCCGCCACTTCCCGAAGATCATGGCGGCGAGGGCGATATAGCCCTTGCCGGCGGACATCTCGCGCACGAAGCCGGCGCCGTGGGCGATGGAGAGATAGGCGCCGGCGATGCCGCAGAGGACGCCGGCCAGGAGGACGGCGCGATAGCGCAGCCAGGAGACCGAGACGCCCGCCGTCTCCACGGCCTCGGGGGCCTCGCCGACAGCGCGCACGCGCAACCCGAAGGCCGTGCGGTAGAGCAGCCACCACACCGCAAGGACCACGCCCAGGCCGGCGTAGACCAATATGTTGTGGCCCGAGATCAGCTCGGCGTAGAGCGGACCCGCCACCGGCACCTGGGCCACGGCGTCCACTCCGGGCAGGTGGATGGGGCCGAACCGCTCCGTCGGCCCGAGAGCCGGCGTCTGGCCGCCCTGCTGGAAAACGGCGATCCCCACCACGACCGTCAGACCGGACGCCAGGATGTTCACGGCGAGTCCGGAGATGATCTGCTCGCCGTGCTGGGTGATGCAGGCGAACCCGTGAGCGGCCGCGAACAGGACCGCGACCGCGATGGCCGCCGCAAGCCCGATCCAGGGGGAGCCGGAAAGGCTCGCGGCGGCGGCCGCGGCGAAGGCGCCCGCCAGGAGCTTGCCCTCCAGTCCGATGTCCACGATCCCGGACCGTTCGGAAAGAACCCCCGCCATGGCGCAAAGAATCAGCGGGGTGGCCAGCCGAAGCGTCCCGTCGAGAAGCCGCAGGATGTCGACCCAGACATCAGGCATTGGCGGGCCTCCACCAGGACGCCAGGCGGGCGAGCCAGGGCACCGGCATGCGGGCGAGCGCGCCGGAGAAGAGGATAATCAGCCCCTGGATGACCAGGACCATCTCCCGGGTCACGGTCTTGAACTCGAAGTCGAGCTCCGCGCCTCCCTGGTAGAGGGCTCCGAACAGGAGCGACGCCATGACGATGCCCACGGGATGGTTGCGCCCCATCAACGCCACCGCGATGCCCGTGAAGCCGTAGCCCGCGGTGAAGTTGAGAACCAGCTTGTGCTGCACGCCCAGGATCTCGTTCAGCGCCATGCCGCCGGCCAGCGCCCCGGAAATCGCCATGGCCGTCACGATCAGCCGGCGGACCGGGACCCCCGCGTAGACCGCGGCCGGCTCGGATTGGCCCATGACGCGGAGGGCGTAGCCGAGCTTGGTGCGCCAGATCAGCAGCCAGACGCCGACGCAGGCCGCGAGTGCGATGACGAAGGAGAGGTTGAACGGCGAGCGCTCCGCCTCCATCCCGAGCGCCCGCAGGATGTCATGGACGAAGGGGAGCCAAGCCGCCTCGTCGAGGCTCCGGGTCTGTGGCGATCCCTGCCCGGACACCATCAACACGCCCGAGAGCAGCCACACGAGGAGCCCCGAGGCGATGAAGTTGAACATGATGGTGGTGATGACGATGTTGCTGCCGCGATGGGCCTGGAGCCAGCCCGGAATGAAGGCCCAGGCCGCTCCGAACGCCGCCGCCCCGCCCACGGCCAGCAGGATCACCACGACACCGGGCAGGTACGGATCGAGGGCGATGCAGACGAGGGCAACGCCGAGACCGCCCATCATGGCCTGCCCCTCGCCGCCGATGTTGAACAGCATGGCGTGGAAGGCCACCGCCACGGCGAGGCCGGTGAAGATGAAGTTGGTGGTGTAGTAGAGCGTGTAGCCGAGGGAGCCGGGGTGGACGAAGGCGCCCTGGGCCATCACCGCGAGCGCCCTCAGCGGATCCTCGCCGATGGCGGCGAAGACCAGCGCCACCACCGCCAGCGCCAGCATGAGGTTGACGGCCGGGACGACGAAGACATCCATCCAGCGCGGCAGCGGCATCCTGGTCCCGGCGTCAAGTGGCGGCCTGAGCGTAGCGAAGCGAAGTCGAAGGACACATCACGCCGGCGCCTCCCCGGCCATCATCAGGCCCAGTTGCCGGCGCGTGGCCGCGCCGCGGTCCACCGTGCCCACGACGCGTCCGGCGTGCATCACCATGATCCGGTCCGAGAGCGCGAGGATCTCGTCCAGCTCGGCCGAGACCAGCAGGATCGCGCAGCCTTGCCGCTTGAGGGAGAGGATTTTCTCGTGGATGAACTCGATGGCGCCGATGTCCACTCCCCGTGTCGGCTGCGCCAGGAGCAGGATTTCCGGGCCCTCGGTGAACTCCCGGGCGATGACCAGCTTTTGCTGGTTGCCGCCGGAGAAGCCGCTGGCCGGTAACCGTGTATCCAGGGGGCGCACGTCGAAGTCGTTCATGATGGGGAATGCCCGGGACTCCATGGCGGCCGGCCACGCCCAGATCCCGTCACCGAAATGCCCGGGATAGCCGAGCATGGCGTTCTCGCGGGCCTCGAACGGCAACACCAGCCCGCGGCGCTGGCGGTCTTCCGGCACGTGGGCCACGCGCAGCCGGCGCATTCGCGCGTTGTCCGCCGGGTGCGCGCGGTCGACGGTGCCGCCCGCGAGCGCCAGCCGCCCTTCCTGTATCGGGGAAATGCCCGCCAGCACGTCCAGGAGCACCGACTGGCCGTTGCCGGACACACCCGCCACCCCCAGCACCTCGCCCGAGCGCAGCTCGAACGAAACCCGGTCGAGGCGCACGGTTCCGGCGGCGTCGCGCCAGGTGACGTCGTCGACTTGCAGCGCCAGCGCGCCCACCGTGCCGGGCTCATGCTCGCGATCGAGCGCGACCTTGCGCCCCACCATGAGCTCGGCGAGTTCCGCCGGCGTGGTTTGGGCCGGAGTCCGGTGTCCGACGATCCGGCCCGCCCGCATCACCGACACGGCGTCGCACACGGCCATGATCTCCGGGAGCTTGTGGGTGATGAGCAGGATGGTCACGCCGCTGTCGCGCAGGCCCCTCAGGATCTCGAAGAGGCGCTCGGCGTCGGCCGGAGTGAGCACGCCGGTGGGTTCGTCGAGGATCAGGATGCGCGCCCCCCGGCGCAACGCCTTCAGGATCTCGACCCGCTGCTGCACGCCCACCGGCAGGTCCTCCACGACGGCATCGGGATCGACGTCCAGGCCGATGCTGCGCTTGAGCTCCAGCAGTCCCGCGCGCACCTCCGCGGCGGCGAACTTCAGTCGCGCGTGCGGCTCCGCGCCGAGCATGACGTTCTCGAGCACCGTGAAGGTGGGCACGAGCATGAAGTGCTGATGGACCATGCCGATGCCGTGTCCGATGGCATCGGCGGG
>JAPOPM010000034.1 GCA_026712905.1 Deltaproteobacteria bacterium | reverse complement strand
GTCGTCGAGGCCCAGCGATTCGAGCACGGGACCGAAGTACCCCGCGAATGTGCCCGCCACGGAACCGTCGACGATCAGACGGTGGTCGTCACCGCAATGGATAACGAGGGCATCCGCCAAGGGGCGTGCCAAACGGTAGAAACGAACCTCGTCCTTGAGGTAGGTGGTCGACTCGCCGTCGTCGAGTGAGAGTTCCTCCTTCGGCACCTCCCCTACAACGATGCGGTCAGCAAACAGGAGCACCCAACGCGCCCGCGCGTTGCCGGACGACGCTTCGAACACCGCGACGGCACGAGTCCGAACGTCCGAAGTGACGACGCGCCCCGCGGGTGCAGGCGGTTCCGGGTCGCCGATCTGCCGGAGGATCGCCGGCGCCGACCGTGGCGGGATGATCGACAGCCTCCCGTGCTCCACGCGATCACGCAGCCGCGACTCCACCGCCTTCAGGTATCCTGACCAGAGCGCGGTGACCTGCTTGCGCTCCGGGAGCAACACCGAAGCATTGAGCAGCACCATATGGTCGTGCTCGACCGGCCAGTCCGACGCCGCCTTCGTCGCCAGTAGATCGACGAAAGACGCGACCAGTGGTTCCGCCAAGGGGTCTCCGACCAGATCGCGCGGTGGCTCGATCAACTGTTGCTCCCTTTCCGCCACGCCGTCCGAGTCGAGGCCGCCATCGTCGAAGGCGATCGACAGCGCCTTCTCCAACAGCTCGCGGGCGACGTCGGCGTCACCGATGCACTTGCGCGCCGCGATGGCGAACGCGCTGCCTTCGATAACCTGCCGCGCTTCCCCGAGGCCGAGTCGACACCACTCGCGGGCAAGCATCGCCAGTTGAATGAATCCTTCCTCGATGCGTATCTCCTCGCGGCTGCCGGCATCGATCAGATCGACCCGCAGACCTATCGACAGCGCCTTTTCCATTTCTTCTATCGCCTGGCTGGCCTTCGGCTCATTCAAACCACGCATGTCCCGCAGGATCTCGCCGAGACACCCGGCAATCGCCTGGCGCTGCGCGGGGCGCAGGGACGCGAAGTCGACGGGCGGGGTCAGCGTGGCGTCCGGTTCACCGTCGGCGGCAAGGGCGCGCAGCAGCGCCAACTTGGCGAACTCGTCCGGAATCCGCGCGCGCAGAATGCGGTCGGACAGGAGCTTGCGGTTGTGGTCGATGCCCGGAACCAGATTGTGAATGCGCAGCGCCTCGACGAGCGCCAGCCAGTCGGCGCTCCGATATGTGAGGCGCCCATCGTATGTGCGCGCCACCTGCAAGTAGACCAGCGCGACGGAACCCTCCAGGAGCTCCTTCAGCCAAGCCTCGGCGTACGTCTTGACGACGTGCTTGCCCACCCGCGAAAACGCCTCCCAGGCGAGCACCGACGCCGCCAGCGTAACCGGGTTCGCACCGAGGGCAACGCGAGCGGCCATCGTCGCGCCGCGCACATAATGCTGCCAGGGGGTGTACATCCGGTAGAGGTTGCGCGCCTTCTGCACTTGTTCGAGCCGCGTCACGACTTCCCTTACGGTCCACCCCGTGACGTTGACGACCGGCACCTGCTGCGCCACCTGGAGAAGGTCGCCGATGGCGGACCGTGCGGCCAACGCGATATCACCGATGCGCGCATCGAGTTCCGCCTTCTCCGCATCCTTCCCGTACAGCCGGGCGACTTCCTTCACGACATCGCGGAATTCCTCGAAAATGACACGGCCGTCGATGCCGGTGACTTCCCCGTCCTCTTGCTTCACGTAGCGCCGGTCGCGGATACCGTCCCAGACGCGGTCGCAGCGGGCCTGGATCATTCGCCCGAGTTGAGCGTCCAACTCCGACGGCGGCCCGTCCGTTTCGGAGCCATGCGACCGCTGGAGCGCGCTCCAGCCCTGCTCCACCGGCGACACCCCCTCAGCGAGCCAGCGCTTCTCAACCTCCCTCAGATCGCGCTCACGCAGTCCGTCGATGTGCTGCTCGATTTCCGTGACAAGCCTTCCGTCAACGGTGGCGGAGCGCGTGAGGCCCACCGAGAAACCCAGCGCCCCGGCGCCGAGCAACGTGACCGCGATCCCCACTTCTACCGAGAGCAGAAAAAGGAGAGAAACCCCGGCGACCGTGGCACCGCATCCTGCGACCAACCAGCCGACGGGCGCGCTCACTCGGATCAACGGCACGTCACCATCCTTCTGACGTGCCGCCCCGGTTCCGCGAAAACCCCTCCACCGCCTCCATCACCCGCAGCAGGTTGCCGCCCCACAGCCGGGCGATTTGGTCCTCGCCGTAACCCCGGCGCACCAGTTCGACGGTGACGTTGAGGGTGTCGCGGGCGTTGTCCCAGCCGGCGATGCCGCCGCCTCCGTTGAAGTCCGACGCGATGCCGACGTGGTCGATGCCCGCCAGGTTGACCGCGTAGTCGATGTGGTCGGCGAAATCCTTCACGGACGCCTTGGGCCACTCGCGGTCGATCTTTTGCCGGCGGGTGTGCCAGGCTTCGCGTTTCTCGTCGCTCAACCGTTCGAAGTCAGTGAAACCCTTGATGCCCATCTCGGTCCTGAGGGCGCGGAGCGCCGACTGCCGCTCGCCGGACACGGGCCGCAGGTAGGCGTCGAAGGCCACCATCTGGGCGACGCCGCCGTTGTCGCGGATGGCGGTCAGGGCCTCGTCGGACAGGTTCCGGGTATGGTCGTAGACGCCCTTGACGCTGGAGTGGGACGCGATCACCGGCGCGCGGGAGGCGCGGATGGCGTCCAGGGCCGTGGTCATGGCCGCGTGGGAGACGTCCACCATGATGCCCAGGTCGTTGGCGCGCGCCACCGCGGCGCGGCCGAAGTCCGTCAGGCCGCCGTGCTCGGCGGGCGTGTCCTTGAGGCGCGGGTAGGGCACGGCCGAGTCGCCGAGATCGTTGTGGCCGTTGTGCAGCAGGCCCAGGTAGCGCGCGCCGAAGTCGTGATACGTATCCAGGAGCCGCAGGTCGCGGCCCAGGGCATGGCCGTTCTCGATGCCGATGAGCGCCGCCAGCCGCCCTTCGCCATGAATGCGGCGCACGTCGGCGGCCGAGCGCGCCAGACTGATGGCCTCGGGGTACTGCACGTCGGTCATGCGCCGGATGGCCGCGAACTTGGCGAAGGCGTCCGCCATGGCCCGGGCATAGCCGGCCGCGTTGCGTTCGCCCTGGCCCACGTAGACGATGAAGAACACCGCGTCCAGTCCGCCGTGCTCCATGCCCACCAGGTCGATCTGTCCCCGTCCTCTCTTCGCCTCCCTGGGGTCGTAGTTTTCGGTGCCGAAGTCGGGCGGGATGTCCACGTGCGTGTCCACGGTAAGAACACGGTCGTGAATGGCGGCAGCTCGGCTCACAAGGTCGTCGTCCGCGGTTGAGGAAGTCATTTCGCCATACAGGGGAAGTTGCCGAGGAGGTTGCCCTGCTCGTTGAGGAGATGCTCTCCGGCCTTCGAAGACGGGCCCGAGAAGTGCCGGAAGTCGGGTGTACCAAAGAATGCTGTCATCAACAAGAGACTTCTCCTAGCCGTGGTCCGTGGTCAAACCGATGATCCACGACATGGATTTACGGAGGACGTAAAATGAATTAGAGTGTGGCGCACATGATCCGGAGTTTCAGGAACCGGGAGACGCAGCGCTTCTTCGAAGGGCATCGCGTCGCGGCGTTTCAGGGGTTCGCCTTTCAGGCGGCGCGCCGTCTGGTCTTGCTGGACAGCGCGGAGACGCTGCGAGACCTTTCCGCGTTGCGGGGTAACCGGCTTGAGGCGCTGCGCGGTGACCGCGCTGGACAGTACAGCATTCGGATCAACGATCAGTGGCGAATCTGCTTCGTCTGGACCGATGACGGACCGTGCGAGGTGGAGATTGTGGACTATCACTGAAATAGGGGTCGAACATGGACTCTAGGAACGGAATGAGGCCGGTGCATCCCGGCGAGATACTGCGCGACGAACTCGACGCACTCGGCCTACCGGCCAACGCCCTGGCAAACGCGCTGGGAGTCCCGGTGAACCGCGTGACGATGATCCTGAACGGACAGCGGGGCGTCAGCGCGGACACGGCGCTGCGTCTGGCGCGGTACTTTGGGACGACGCCGCAACTGTGGATGAACTTGCAAAAGACTTGGGAGCTTCGCCGGGCTGAGATCGAGGCAGGCCGCGAGATCGCCGAGCGTGTCACTCCAAGACAGCCGGTGGCCTGACGGGGTGGTGATCGATGCCGATCGGTGACTATCAGTCGCTCATGCTTCCTACCCTCAGGGCGCTTGCCGACGGGGCGGAGGTCCCGCTTGGTGAAATCCGCGAACGCGTCGCCGTCTCCGAAAAGCTGACCGACCGAGAGTTCATCGGCTCCGCGTCGCGGGCTACGAGGCCCATGTCGCGAAGCTGGACAACCGATCGGGCTTCATCGACCGTTTCTGGCCGGGCGTCCTGCTCGTCGGACGGCTCAAGAGCGACTACCGCTATTCCATCGACCTCGTCTACAATACTTTTCCGATGCCGCCCAAAGGCGCAGATCTGTATACGAGCGCGGCAGAAGGTCCGTCTCATAGACCGGCTCCAGCAACGTGAGCATCGATCCCATCACCGCGCAGGACAAGGGCCGGCACTACGCGAGACAACTCGAGGTGCCGTTCGTCTTTCTGTCGAACGGCGAGGAAGTGCGGTTCCTTGATAGGGACGCGGACACCTACGCGCGCACTGGTCGAGATGGCGACGGGACCGTCCGGTGGTCAACGCGACGCCACTCATAACGCCCTAGTTCAGCCACTCCAGCCACTTGCCGTGGTTCTCGCAGTTCGCGAGCACCGCTTCGCTCCTGAGCCCGTTCCGGTAGGAAACCAGCGCTAACAAGGACTCTCCCTCGCGGGCACCTCTTCTGGTTGAGACGACCGACAAGTCCCGCCGCTCCCCGTGTTGTGCAATCGAAGCGGTAAACTGGTCACGAGCCGCGGGCGGGAGGTTGGTGAACACGCGGATAATGCACAGGGCTGCTTCCTCGGGCACACTCGCAAGCAACTCCGGAAGCAGCACAATGCCGTCGCCTGCCACCATGTCGGGCTTGTCTCGTCGCGCCACCGTGATGGCGTTCTCCAGTAGCCGTGCCCGCTCTCCCTCCTCCGGCCAGACCAGCGAACGAAGCCACAGCGTCTGCTCCCGGTCGTCGACATCAATGGGGTTCAGGTCCACCCCGATGCGACACTCCACCGCTGGGAGCGTTGCCGGAACGTCGGGAGCAGATGTTCCCCGGATCTCGCATCTGATCTGCACCGGCGACGCCGGGTCTCCGGACAGAAGCCCGTTTCCGTAGTCGTAGCCGTAGCGGTCCCAAAGAAGTATCAAACCGGCAGCCGCGCCTATCTCCAGCAGGTACAGCGGCTGGCCCTTCGCCTCACGGGACACGAGGACGAAGGCGGGGAGTAGCAGCGCACACCGATTTACCTCGTTGGTCTGGACCGTGTGGTTCGCGATAAGTTCGATGATCCTCTCGGCGTGTTCGAGACAGAAATCGCGAAACGGAGGGTAGGGGTTGCCCGCGGCAGTGGGGCCGGCCTCGTAGAACCCGGCCAGTGGGTGCGGCGTACCGTTCAGCAGAAGGAATTGTACAGCCGCGAACCACAGGTTCGGCACCCTCTCGCCCCGTCGAGCATGTGCGGCCAACGCCAGAATTTCCGGATCGTCCCTAATGTTCTTGGCGAGCCGCTCGTACAGAGGGGACGAGTCGCGGCATTCTTTCGCGAATGCCCGGAATTGGCCGGAGACGGATTCCAACAGAGGTGATTGAGGAGGTTTCGGCATTGGAACACCATAACACGCCGTTGGGTGCCGGCAACGAAACAGGGCCGGGCCGGCGGTAGTTCAAAATTCTGGCGGCGTAGTGAGTTCAAAGGGAGTCAGAGGCAAGCCGGTTCATGAATTCCCTGCACACTGAGGTGGTCCCGGAAAATCGGACAGGTTGCTAAGGTGTATTCCACCGACCGAGGGAGGGATACGCGATGAGCACACGGCGACGATTCAGCGGGGACTTCAAGGCGAAGGTGGCCCTGGAGGCGCTACGCGGGGACAAGACGATCCAGGAGATCGCCACGCGGCACAAGATCCACCCGAACTAGGTGAGCACGTGGAAGCAGCGAGCGGTGGAGGGGATGAAGGAGGTGTTCTCGAACGGGGCAGAGCGGGCGCGCGGGGATCACGAGGCGGAGGTCCG
>JAPOPM010000033.1 GCA_026712905.1 Deltaproteobacteria bacterium | reverse complement strand
CTTAGCGCTTCGACCGTCACAGATCGACGTGGAAGCACCAACCGTTGATGGGAAAAAGCTCGTCATCAACAGGTTTCAGATGCGAGGCCGTTTTGCCATGCGCCTGGCTGACTACAAGGACGAGGAAGGCGGCGCTGCCCGTTTGGGAAGTGTAAGAGACACCTTCAACTCGCCGTTTCGTCCGTTTGCCCTGGCGACGACCTCAATCGGGCAGGAAGGGCTGGATTTCCACCCCTATTGCTATCGCGTATATCACTGGAATCTGCCGGGGAATCCCGTCGACTTGGAGCAACGCGAAGGTCGTGTCCACCGCTTCAAGGGACATGCAATAAGATTGAACTTGGCGCATCGCCAGATCGACGTGGTGCGGGGTCAGTCCGCCTATCCTGACGATCCGTGGAGAGCGATGTTTGATGCTGCAGGTGCCGAAACCGAGGCTGATAGCGACCTCATTCCGTACTGGATTTACGAAGGTCCAGTCAGGGTAGAGCGTCGTGTCCCCATGCTGCCTTTCAGTCGTGAAGTCCGCCGATTGGAATGGCTCAAGCACAGCCTAACAGTCTATCGGCTTTCGTTCGGGCAACCGCGCCAGGAGGACTTGTTGGAGTATCTGCAAGGCCTGCTGGGATCGGAAACGGCGATCGAGGATCTCGCCGAACTCCAGATTAGGCTTGAACCAGAAATTCAGGTTCGATGAACGACCTTCCGTTGCCCCAACGCGTGTACCGGAGCTGCTTACTGACCCTTTGTAAGCCTCCGGGGTAGGCCGCCTTTTCGGCTTAATAATGCGATGTATCGAGGCTGTGCGATCGGGAGTGGACGCCTGCGAGGTGTCCACCAAGGACTATTAGTCCTGCCGGGTGCAGAACGCCCGCGGAGAGGTGCGTACGCCGCGCCCTGACATACATAAGCCGGTAGCCCCATCCCTCGCGCCGCCGGTCCCGCGTCCGCACCGCCCACGACACCGTCTTTCGCGTGCTGCTCCGCCGTCCCGATGCCGTCTCCGTCCGCGCGCCTTTCGCCATCGAGAAGGGAGTGCCGGCCGTGAGCGGGGCGGCGGTCGGACGTCCGGGGGAGGGCGTTCGGTCGCCGATTTTCCTCATCGGCACGAAGGAGACGGCACCATGACGGCAGCCATGGCGATGCCCGGCAACACGGCGGAGACGTTCCTAGTTCATTTCTTCGGCACCGGCCTGGCCGACGACCGCTATGTGGTCGAGCGGTACCGGGCCCGCGCGGACGGCGACATCGTTCCCGCCCCCGCCGAGGCGCTCGCGGCGAAGGGCCGGCGCAAGGTCAAGCGCGCCACCGCCACGCTGAAGGCGGTCCGGGAGATGCGCCCCGCCACCACCGAGATCATCATCTGCACCGGCCTCAAGACCCGCGGCGGCATGCAGGTCTGGGGAAGCATCGCGGCCGGCCTCCTCTGCGACCGCAAGCAGAAGGGCTGACGGCCCCCCTTCCAGGACATCCCGCCGGCCCGGTGTCGGCGGGGCGTCCTTCCGTCCGTTTCCGGATTGGCAGGAAGGAGGCCGTCTTGGCCGATCACGACTCCGCCACGCGGCGGCAGCGTAACCTGGCGAGCTACCTCCTCGACGGGAAGCGCGACGAGCCCGCCGCGCCCGCCTGACGGCCTGCGCGGCGCTCCCAGCATACCAATGGCCGGACCGTGCATACGCCGTCGACCGCGACCCTGGTTTCAGCGATGCACCGACGCGCCACGTCCGGCCGCGCCCGAAGCAGGCGCCGCTTCGGCGCGCGGCTTCAGACAGAGCGCGCCGGCCGCCCTGGCGCGCGCGACCGCTCCAATCCGTGTCCCGCGGAGGGTCTCCAGTCCACCGGAAAGCCCGTGTCGACGAGCGAGACAGGCGGGTCTATACCACAACAAAGCAAGCAAATGCCCGAAACTGTGTCCCAAACGTCAATAACGCACCTTCGAACGGTAAATTGGTGACGGATCCGGGCTAACTCCCTTGGTCGCTCTGTCGCGGTGCACCCACCGTTCCAGCGAAGCCCAATCGCGGGTTTTCCGTCCCACAGCCCTCTCGCAGCAGACCACCCATCTTCGCCGCTGTCGAAAGTCGTCTCCTCGAATTTCCATCGGCCGGGACCAGCTTCTTCCCTGAATGTAGCGAACCTGTCAGGTGAGGAACCGAGTGCGTCAGTCGCGTACGCTTGGATCTGTGCGGGAGGGACTCGTAACCACCGATCCTACCCGGCAGCCATGCGGAACCGTTCCGCCGTTCCAGCGGGCGGGCACCTGCGGTCCGGGAGTCCTCTCGGGCACGCACCCGCCGCCGGTCACTTGACCGTGAGACACGCGCACTCGGCGAGGTGCGCTACCTTGTGCGAGACGCTTCCCATTACCAAGCCCGCTACGTTGCCGAGACCCCGGCGGCCCATGACCACCAGCTCCGCCTTTTCATGCTCGACTGCGGCGATGATGCTGCTTGCCGGATCGCCGTCCACGACCTGGGTCTTCACGTCTTGGACGCCCATCGCCGACAATGTCTCGCGGGCTTTCTCGGCGATCCCTTCGCCGACCTTGCGCAGAGTCTCGGGCGACACCGGAATGGGACCCTGCGGGTAACCCGATGCG
>JAPOPM010000032.1 GCA_026712905.1 Deltaproteobacteria bacterium | reverse complement strand
CGTAGATCGCCGATGCCCCCCTCCGACGGGACCGTCGATGGCCATGCCCTCCTCGCCGACCTCACCGCTGCGCTGGGAACCCGCCACACCCGGACCGACGAGGACATCATGGCCCCCTTCCTCGTCGACGAGCGCCGGCGCGATGCGCAGTTCTCTGTCAGGAGTCTTCTGATCCCCTCGCCGACTTGAACAGCTCATCGAGAAGATCGAGTTTCTCACCGACTTCGGCGGGAACCACGGCGACATCGACGAAAGCCACAAGTCGATGTAAATCCGCCTTGCGCATCAACATTGGTCTTCCCAGATTCGTGGCGAGACGACGGAAGAACTCCTCCGCGAAGTCGCTCAGCTTGACACCCTTCGTCGACGTCTCCCAGAGGAACTGTCTTGTCGTCTGATCGGCGTTCTGCCAAACGCCGAGTCCGGTAGCGTCAGAGAAAATGCGCTCAGCGATTAGGTCTTCAAGTACCTCATCAGCCACCAAAATGTCAAATGATCCATCATCATACTCATCTGCGGCGGCGAGACGCAGCGTTAACGGTGTAACGATGTAGTTCTCAATTTCATACCGATGCCAATAGCTGACTCTGAACCCCTCTCGCTCGTACGGGTCATGTCGACCCTTGTCTGCATCTAAGATCGCGAGACCACGAATACCCGGGACCATCTCTCGCATCGTGTAGAAGTGTCTCTCCGGCGGGAGTCCGTAGGCTCCTTCAACTCGCGCCAACTCCGCATCAAGACTACGCTCAGGATAGTTGTCCTGTACATAGTAAATGTTCGCGCGTTCATCCCAAGAACCCGCAACGGGATGATCCAGTCTCTTTGCAAGTGACTTGAGTATCTGCAGATCCGTGTTCCCTTCCAAGTATAGGACGTACCCACGCTGACGCGCGCGAAGATAGTGCTCCGTCCCATATTGCTTCAGGGCGTCACGACTAACCGAGCTACCAGGCACAGGAATTGACCGCCCGCCTAGTAGAAGCGTCAGACTGTGATCTACAGCCTCGTCAAGGATCTGCTCAGAGTGGGTAACGATTAGGACTTGCGAATCATTCTCTGCAGCAATTTCACGCAAGAGAACATACACCTGCTTCTGTCGGAGAATTTCCAAATGGGCGTCCGGCTCATCGATGAGAAGAACACCAGAACGGTGTGAGTACAAGTAGGACAGAATCAGCAGAATTTGTTGAAGACCGCGCCCCGCACTGGCGATCTCCAATGGCACAGCTAGCCCTTGCTGACGATAATGAAGATCGATACTCCCGCGCGAATTCTCAAGTGGATCGGTCAACTCAATATCAAACAGATGCCCCATGAGCAAGGTGATGGCTTCCCAGTCATCTGAAGAACTCTGGCGAACCATAAGGCACAGATTCCGTAACACTTGAGCGGTCTGGCCCTGACCCAAGAGGACATTCACCCTACCTGGCTGAACAGTGGGCTCTTCAAGCTCAAGGCCAGACATCGAATAGAGGAGATGCACATCTACCGCGGCAGCCGTCGCAATGGCGTCTAGGTTCTCGAGAGTCGCCTCGTCCGGAGCACAATAGACGATATCTTCCCCCTGGTTACGACATGTAATGGTTACTGGACAGATCGTGTTGGCGTGTAGTACGCCTACTGTAATGTCAATTGGTATTGGAATATTACCTGTGCGTACCGCCGCATCGTGCCAGAAATACCGGGTACGGCGGACGGGAACTGAGACGATATTCAGACGATTGAGAGCAGTAGCAGTCCGCTTCTTGGGCGGCGCTTGACCCTTGCTGGCGTACCACACCTTGACTGCGTGGGACCAGAAGGCAATCGCCTGAATTATCGTTGTCTTTCCGCAGTTGTTCGGACCAACCAATACTGTGGGATGATCGAGATCGATTCGCTGAGGTTCGTGCCCGAAGAGCTTGAAGTTCGTAATCTCGATGTAGTGGAGTGGCCGCATCTGAGAAGTAATCCTAGCATTTCGAGACTAGTGCGCTCTCAACGATCGCCGCTCCCTACAAGAACTGGACAGTCATGCCAGAACAGGAACCTTGCCAGCCAAATGACGCCATAGTCGACCGGCTCGACGCTGCGCTGGGAACCCGCCACATCCAGACCGACGAGGACATCATGGCCCCCTTCCTCGTCGACGAGCGCCGGCACTACCACGGCGATGCCCTGGCGGTGGTCTCCCCGGCCGACACCGGAGACGTGGCGACGGTCGTGCGGCTCTGCGCCGCCGCCGGCGTGGCCGTCGTACCCCAAGGTGGCAACACGGGGCTCTGCGGGGGCGCCACCCCGCTGCGCGACGGGCCGTCGGTGCTGCTCAGCCTGCGACGCATGCGCGAGGTGCGCCGCATCGACCGTCTGGGGCGCAGCATCACGGTTGGCGCCGGAGCCACGGTGGCCGAGGTGGCAGACGCCGCGGCCGCCGCCGGGCTGCTGTTCCCGCTCAGCTTCGGCGCCGAAGCCAGCGCGCAGATCGGCGGCGCCCTGTCCACCAACGCCGGCGGGACGGCGGTGCTGCGCTACGGCAGCGCCCGCGCCCTCACCCTGGGCCTGGAGGTCGTGCTGGCCGACGGCACGGTGGCGCGCCTCGGCGGCGGCCTGCGCAAGGACAACACCGGCTACGACCTGAAGAACCTCTTCGTGGGCAGCGAGGGCACCCTCGGCGTGATCTGCGAGGCCACCCTGGCGCTGTTCGCGCCTGCCCGGCAGCGGGCAACCGCCATG
>JAPOPM010000031.1 GCA_026712905.1 Deltaproteobacteria bacterium | reverse complement strand
TGATGCGTACTTCCACCGGCAGGCGCGGTGGAACTTGGGAGATGACGGCTTCGAGCAGTTGGGCGGCGGTTGCGGCGCGGGCGCCGGGATCAACCTCGATGCCGGGCTGGGCTGTTCGGTCGAGCACGGTGAGCCTGGTGTCGAAGCCCGTGCCCCGGCGCGCGTAGGCGCGGCCGTCGATGGCCATGGTGAACACGACCCGGGCGGGGGGATCGAGGCGGCCGAAGGCGCTGTCCCAGTCGGAATCGCCGGGAATACAGTTGGCCGAGGTGATGGCGGCGAGCCGGCCGTCCGGCGGGAGCATCGAGTACGCCGAGCGCACGTGCCGGAGGTCGGCGTCGTGGCGGATGTGCTGGACGCCCGGAGTTGCCGAGAACGGCGGGTTCATGATGACGACGGTAGGCCGGGCGCCGGGCAAGCGGTCGGCGATGTTCTCGGCGTTCACGCCGGTGACCAGGGTTTCGGGGAACAGCCGGGACAGAAGCGCGCGGCGCTCGTCCGCAATCTCGTTCAGATGGAGGTTCCCGGCCCCGCTTCCGAGCGCGCACTCCGCCATCACTGCCAGCATGCCGGTGCCCGCGGACGGCTCCAGCACCATGTCGCCCGGCCGGATGGCCGCTGCCCGCAACACGGCGTAGGCGAGCGGCAGGGGCGTGGAGAACTGCTGCAGCCGGATCTGCTCTTCAGAACGCTTCCTGTGGGACGGCTCCAGGGCGGCCACGGCCTCCAGCATCTTCAGCATGGCGAAGGGTCCGTCCGGACCGGCCCCGGCGTGGCGGCGCATGGCCCGGCCATGGCGGCGTATGAACAGGACGACCGCGGCTTCGGCCGCCTCGTAGGCGTCCTTCCAGACCCATGCGCCCTGGGCGTCGCTTGCGCCGAAGGCGCGCGTCATGGCGTCGCGCAGGGTCGCGGTGTCGAGCGGCCGGCCCGCCTCCAGGACCGGCAGGAGGTTTCCGGCGGTAGTGAACAGCGCGTCACTGGTGGGAGGCCGGGAGCGCGGGGTGGCCGGGAGGGCCGGAAGCGTGTGGGGAACCGGGACGCGCGCGGATGCGTCCGGCGCCGTGTGAGCGTCGAGCATGGATGTCTCCCTCCTGGAATGTGTGGAAGCGCCGGGGTGCGGCAGACGTTCGACAACCGGCCGCCGACAGGCCGGCGGTATGTACGCGTTCGCACCGCTCCGTAATGGAACCGCCTGCAAGGCCGACATCGGGAAGTCAGAGGAGGCCCTCCCTGGCGAAACTGAAGAAACGGCCGTGTCCGCAGACGACATGGTCGTGGACCCGGATCCCCATCACCTCGCCCACCTGGCGGAGCCGGTGGGTGATGTCCACGTCCTCGCGGCTGGGGGTCGGATCTCCGGAAGGATGCGCATGGCAGAAAATGACCGAGGCGGCGCTCTCGCGGATGACGGGGCGGAATGCCTCCCGCGGATGGACCGTGGCCGACGTAAGGCTGCCCGTGGACACCCGGTGATGACCGATCAGCCTGTTCCGGTTGTCCATCATCAGCACGTCGAAGTGTTCCCGGTACTCGTTCACGTACCGGGGCCGCATGTAGCGGTAGGCTTCCTC
>JAPOPM010000030.1 GCA_026712905.1 Deltaproteobacteria bacterium | reverse complement strand
CCGCGGCCGCCCGTTCCTTCTTCATCGCAAGCCCGGTCGGGCGGAGGAGAATAGACAGGGTGGCAGCCCGGGAGTCTTGGTTTGCCCCGGTCCGGGGTGGGCACCGCACGGTTTCCGGGCCGTTCGCCATTGCCTACGACTTGATCGCGGCCCTGTTTTCCCTCTGGTATCTGTATACGTCGGGGTTCGGCCTGGTCTCGACCGAGACCAACCGTGGGCTCTATCTTCTGTTCACGGCGGTGCTCGTATTCATCCGCTTCCCGGCCCATGCGCGAGCGCCCGGGCACCGGCCCAGCGTCATCGACTGCGTCCTCGTCATCATGGCGGTGGTGTCCATCGGCTATTGGATGGACCAGTACGTGCCTTACGCGATGTTCCGCGTGAGCGATCCCAACCGGTGGGACTTCATCATGGGGATCGCCGCCATCGTCGTGGTGCTGGAAACCAGCCGGCGAGTGCTGGGACCGGCCATTCCGATCATCGCGGCGATCTTTCTCCTGCAGCTCTATTACGGCCCCTACCTGCCTGGGAAACTCAGCCATTCCGGCCTGCCGGTGGACCGCATCATCGAGTTCACGTTCTCCACCCAGGAAGCCATGTTCGGGGTCGTCACGGCGACCTTCGCCACTTTCGTTTTCCCTTTCATGATCTTCGGCGCGTTCCTGGAGCGTAGCGGCGCCGGGACCTTTTTCATGGATCTGGCCGCGGCGCTGACGGGCAAGTGGCGCGGCGGCCCCGCCAAGATCGCCACGGTCAGTTCGGCGTTGTTCGGCTCCATCTCGGGCTCATCGGTGGCCAACGTCGTGGCGTCCGGCGCGTTCACTATCCCGATGATGAAGAAGATCGGCTTCAAACCCCACCACGCGGGGGCCATCGAGGCGATCGCATCCACCGGCGGTCAGATCATGCCGCCTATCATGGGTGCGGGCGTGTTCATTCTGGCGACCCTGACTCAGACCGGCTACCTCCAAATCGCGGTCATGAACGTGATTCCGGCGGTCCTGTTCTTTTTCTTTGTCTTGCTGATGGTCGATCTGGAGGCGGTGCGTACGGGCATCAAGGGCATGCCGGTGGATGAAGTGCCGAACCTCCGGGAGGTGCTGCGCGGGGGCTGGCATTTCTTCATTCCCCTGGTGGTGGTCGTGACGCTGCTGTTCGAGGGGTATTCCCCGGACCTGGGAGCGTTCTGGGGCATTATCTCGGCGATGGCGCTGTCGTGGCTGCGCAGGGATACGGCCATGACACCCCGCGACATCTTCCGGGGCCTGGTATCGGGCGCCCATTCCAACACGTCCGCGGGCGCGGCCATCGGCAGCCTGGGCGTGATTATCGGCGGCATCATTCTTGCGGGTCTGGGACTGAAGTTTTCCGCCGTCCTGGTGGAGTTCGCGGGCGGTAACCTTCTTTTGACGGTGGCCCTGGTTACGGTCATATCCGTGATCATCGGCATGGGCAGCAGCACGACGGGCTCCTACATCATCCTTGCCGTGGTCGCGGCCCCAGCCCTGGTGCAACTCGGTGTGCCGGAGGTGCCGGCCCATCTGGTGGTTTTCTACGCGGCCTGCCTGTCGAATATCACGCCGCCGGTCTGCGTCTCTGCCTTCGCGGGCGCGGCCATTGCCGGCGCGGATCCGATGAAGACCGGTTTCGCGGCCTTGAAGTTCGGCACCACCCTGATGCTGATCCCGTTCAGTTTCGTCTATGTCCCGGAACTGCTGCTGCTAGGCACGGCGCTGGAAATCGCCGCGGCCGCGATCAGCTACCTGCTGGGCTACGCGGCGCTCGCCGTCGCCATTCAGGGCGTCGACTACCTGGCGGGCACCGTCGAACCGTGGCGCAAGACGGTGTTCCTGGCCGCGGCGGCGTGCTTCCTCTTGCCGATGATCTGGTGGCTGAAGGTGGCAGGCGTGGCCCTGCTCGCCGCCGCGTGGGGCCTGCGCGCCCTGGTGCCTGGTCGGACGTAAGGCAACCCGCGCCCCATGCGACCGGGTTTGCCTTTGGGAAGATCGCCGCGAGATGGCGGTAGGGTCTTCGCTTGAATTGGCACCGGCTGCTGGCTATAAATTCCCGCCAAAGGAGAACATGTATCCATGTCCGATCGTACACTCTATGACAAGGTCTGGGACTCCCACGCGGTGACCACGCTGCCCACCGGGCAGACCCAGCTCTTCATCGGCCTGCACCTGGTCCACGAGGTGACCACGCCGCAGGCTTTCGACATGTTGAGGGAGCGCGGCCTTCCCATCGCCTATCCCGAGCGCACCTTCTCCACGGTCGATCACGTGGTCCCGACGGACATGCGTGTCCGGCCCTTTCTCGACGAACAGGCCGAGGCGATGACCGCCGCGCTGGAAAGGAACGTCCGGGAATTCGGCATCGAATTCTACGGCCTCGACAGCGACCGGCAGGGCATCGTCCACGTCATCGGCCCGCAGTTGGGCCTCACCCAGCCGGGGATGACGCTGGCGTGCGGCGACAGCCACACGAGCACCCACGGGGCGTTCGGCACCCTGGCCTTCGGCATCGGCACCAGCCAGGTGCGCGACGTGCTCGCCACGCAGACCCTGGCCATGGACCGTCTCCAGGTGCGGCGCATCAACGTCAACGGCAAGCTCCCCCTGGGAGTGCATGCCAAGGACGTCATCCTCACCATCATCCGGCAGCTCGGCGTCGGCGGCGGCAAGGGCTACGCGTACGAGTACGGCGGCGACGTGCTCGACCGGATGAACATGGACGAGCGCATGACCGTGTGCAACATGAGCATCGAGGGCGGCGCGCTCGTGGGTTACGTCAATCCCGATCAGACCACGTACGATTACGTCCTGGGCCGGCCGTTCGCCCCCAAGGGCGAGTCCTTCGACCGCGCGGTGGCCTATTGGCGCTCCATGGCGTCGGACCCGGACGCGAGCTACGACGATGTCGTGGACATCGACGGCTCGGCCATCGAGCCCACGGTCACCTGGGGCATCAATCCCGGTCAGGCGTTGGGCGTGCTGGAGAACCTGCCGCGCCCCGAGGAGTTGACCGACCCCAAGAGCGTGGAGAAGGCCTACACGCACATGGGTTGGGAGCCGGGCGCGCCGATACTCGGCACTCCCATCGACGTGGCGTTCATCGGTTCGTGCACCAATTCGCGGCTCTCGGACCTGATCGCCGCGGCGCGGGTCGCCGAGGGGCGGAGGGTGGCCGACGGGGTCAAGGCCCTGGTGGTGCCGGGCTCCGCCGACGTCAAGAAGCAGGCCGAGGCCGCGGGCCTCGACCGGGTCTTCACCGAAGCGGGGTTTCAGTGGCGCGAGGCCGGCTGTTCCATGTGCCTGGCCATGAACCCGGACAAGCTCAGCGGCCGGGAGGTGTGCGCCTCTTCGTCCAACCGCAACTTCATCGGGCGCCAGGGGAGCCCGGGAGGGCGCACCCTGCTGATGAGCCCCGCCATGGTGGCCGCCGCCGCCTTGAACGGCAAGGTCGTGGACGTGCGCCAGTACAACTGATCAACGGAACGAGGTCATCATGAACGAGATCAAGCAGGTAGGCGGCAGGGCCGTGGTGGTGCGGGGCCCGGACATCGACACCGACCGCATCGTCCCGGCCCGCTACCTCAAGGAAATCACTTTCAACCGGATGGGCGAGTACCCGTTCTTCGATGAGCGCTACGACGCCGACGGCAACACCGTCGACCACCCGTTCAACGAGGAACGCTTCCAGGGCGCCGAGGTGCTGGTGGTGAACCGCAACTTCGGCTGCGGGTCGTCGCGCGAGCACGCGCCCCAGGCGCTGTACCGGTGGGGCATCCGCGTCGTCATCGGCGAGTCCTTCGGCCCCATCTTCGCCGGCAGCAGCGTGCTGCTGGGCATGCCCACGGTGATGGCGTCGCCCGAGGACGTCGGCAAGCTCATGGCGCTGGTGGAGAGCGACCCCACGGCGGAGCTCACGGTGGACCTGGAAGCCCGCAAGGTGCGGTTGCCCGACGGCAGCGACATCGACCTCGACATCAGCGAAGGCCACCGCAACGCCCTCACCACGGGGACATGGGACTCCACCGCGCTGCTGCTCGACAACATGGACGAGGTCGCGAAAACCTCCGACAAGCTGCCCTACACCAGCGACTTCGAGGGGCCGGCGCCACTTTAGGTTGCCTAGCTCTCCACCTGCGGCATCACCTTCTCCACGAACGTGTCCAGTTGACGCAGGTCGGAGATGGCGAGGCCGATGATCAGGGTCTGCAGGCCGCCGGCGAAGATGCGGTTGATGCCGTCGGCGCAGGCGTCGGCGCTGCCCACGAGCATGTACTTCTCCACGTCCATGCGCACCTTGCCATAGTAGCGGATGAGGTAGTTCTCGCACGCCTCCACAGCCTTGCTCTTGTCGTCGTCGATGGCGATGAAGGTGAGGCCGGCCTTCTCGATGTCGTCGGGGTTGCGCCCGGCGGCGCGGGCGTGGCCGCTGATCTTCTCCCACACCGCGTCGAAGTTGTGCACGGCGTTGCTGCCGCAGATGTAGCCGTCGGCGTACCGGCCCACGCGCTTCAGGACCGGCTCGGCGCCGCCGCCCATCCACACGGGGGGGTGCGGCGACTGCACGGTGTCGGGGCCGAAGCGCGTGCTGTGGAGGTCGAAGAAGCGGCCGTGATGCTCCACTTCCTCCTCGGTCCACAGGCGCTTCATGAGCTTGAGGGATTCTTCCGCCCGGCTGCCGCGGTGCTCCCACGGCACCTCCACCGAGGTGAAGTCGTTCTCGCGGCTGCCGAAGCCGATTCCCAGGGTCACGCGGCCGTTGGACAGGAAGTCGAGGGTGGCCACGGTCTTGGCCAGGAGCGCGGGGTGGCGCAGCGCCGACAACAGCACCGAGGTGCCCAGCCGGACGCGCTCCGTGGCGCCGGCCGCGGCCGCGAGCACGGTCAGGGCTTCCAGGTTGTCGTAGGCGATGCGATCGATGGTCCAGAACGAATGCAGGCCGCCCTCGTCGCACTTCCGCGCCATGGCGGTGACGAAGCCGGCGTCGATCTGCGGCGCCGCGTTGACGAAGCACATGCCGATGTTTCCCATGGTGACGATCCTTTCCGGGTGTTGTGTCCCGCGCGAAAATTTCGTTTATAAGAACGCAGGTTCCTGGTTGCGCGCGTCCGCGTGATGGGACAGTCGGGACAGGCGCGGCGCGTCCTCGGCCAGCCGAGTGGCGGCAGCTAACGGAGGTTAATCGGTTTCCCTTGATCCCGCAACGGGGGCGTCGGCGCCCGTGTAACCGTGCGTTGGCCTGCCACAGCCTTGACAGTCCCCCTGGACCTCGATATATCCCTGTGGATTTCGTAAGGGGCAGAAGGGTCTCGTAAGGAGCAGAAGGGAGTTCCTATGTGGGAAGCCGCCACCGTGGCATTTGAGAACCTCCTGGTTCCGACCCGGCTGGGGTATCTGTTCATCGGGGTGTTCATGGGCCTCGCCTTGGGCGCCATTCCTGGCCTCGGTGGCCTTGTGGGCCTTGCCATCCTCCTGCCCTTCACGTTCGACATGGACTCCTTCGAGGCGTTCGCCATCATGATCGGCCTGATCTCGGTGACGAGCACTTCGGACACCATCCCCTCGGTTCTCTTCGGCGTTCCCGGCACCTCGGCGTCCCAGGCCACCATCCTCGACGGCCATCCCATGGCCAAGAAGGGTGAAGCCGGGCGCGCCTTCGGCGCCGCTTACATGGCGTCGCTGATCGGTGGCGTGTTCGGCTCGCTGGTGCTGGCGCTGTCGATCCCGGTGCTGCGCCCCATCGTGCTCGCGTTCGGCTCGCCCGAGTTCTTCATGCTGGGTTTCCTGGGCATCTCCATGGTGGCGGTGCTGAGCGGCAACGCGCCCGTGAAGGGGCTCATCGCCGGCGCCCTGGGCCTGTGCGTCGGCATGGTGGGGATGGACCCGCAGACCGGCGTGCTCCGTTGGGTCTTCGGGCAGCTCTATCTCTGGGACGGCGTGCCGCTGGTGCCGGTGGCCCTGGGCATCTTCGCCATCCCCGAGATCGTCGATCTGACCATACGGGGGACACGCATCGCCGACGTGCCCAAGGAGCGGCTCGTGGGGGTGCTCTCGGGAATCCGCGACACCTTCCGCAACTGGTTCCTGGTGCTGCGCTGCGGCGTGGTGGGGGTGTTCGTCGGCGCCATTCCGGGACTGGGTGCGTCGGTGGTGGACTGGTTCGCCTACGGCCACGCCATCCAGACGGAGAAGGGTGCCAACGAGACCTTCGGCACCGGTGACGTGCGCGGCGTGCTGGCGCCGGAGGCCGCCAACAACGCCAAGGAGGGCGGGGCGCTGATCCCCACCATCGCCTTCGGCGTGCCCGGCAGCGCGTCCATGGCGCTGTTGCTCGGGGCCATGACCATCCAGGGACTGACCCCCGGCTCCGCCATGCTCACCAAGGACCTGGCGGTCACCTACACGATGATCTGGAGCCTCGCTGTCGCCAACATCTTCGGCACGATCCTGTGCATGCTGTTGACCAACACCCTGGCGAAGATCGCCATGGTGCGGATCAACCTGTTGACGCCGCTAGTGGTGGTGATCGTCTTCCTGGCGTCGTTCCAGGCCACCCGGCACTACGGCGATCTGTGGTCGCTCCTGTTCTTCTCGCTGCTGGGCTGGCTCATGAAGCGGTTCGGCTGGCCGCGGCCGCCGCTGATCCTCGGGCTTGTCCTGAGCGGCATCATCGAGAACTACCTCTTCATCTCCGTCAGCCGTTACGGCGCGGCGTGGATGACGCGCCCCATCGTGATGATCGTGGCGGTGCTCATCGCCATCAGCCTGTATTACGGCGTGCGCAACGCGCGCAAGCAACGCGAGTTGCAGCAGAAGCGCGACGCGCAGGTGGATCACGAGAAGAGCGGGGATACCGATGAAGCTTAAGGCCAACCCGGGCGCGCTGTTCACCGTCTTGGTCCTCCTCCTGATGGTGGGTCTGGTGATGACCGCCAAGCAGTGGCAGTTCCAGGCGCGGCTGTTCCCCTGGAGCATCGGCATCCCCACCATGCTGCTGTGTTTCCTGCAACTGGGCATGGACATCTTCCGCAACAGGGACGGGGACGAGGACCTGGCCGGGGTGATGGACCTGCCGGTGGACCGCAGCGTGCCGGTGGCCGTGGTGATCCAGCGCGCGGTCAACATCTTCTCGTGGATCTTCGGCCTCTACGCCTGCATCTGGATCATCGGTTTCATCCTGAGCGTGCCGCTCTTCCTGCTCCTCTACCTGCGCATTCAGGCGAACGAGTCGTGGAAGGTAGCCATCGCTTACATGGTGGTGATGATGGTGTTCATGGTCGGGGTGTTCGAGATGGTGCTGCACATCCCCTGGCCGCCGGGGTTGATCGACGGCCCTCAGGCGTTTATTCTGGGACTGGTCGAGCATTATCTTTCGAGTCTGATCCCCATCTGACGGAGGACCGTCAAAGTTCGGTGGGGGGGGACTCTTGACAATTGCCGCGCGGTTTACGTATAAAAAGGCCGTCTGGATCAGCGGAGCAAATAACCAAAGGGAGGTAGCATATGGTTACGAAGAGGTTAGTCAGTCTGGCCGCGGTTTTGGGTGCGTTGTTCCTGCTGTCGTCTTTCGCGATGGCGATGGACGCGAAGCTCATGCTGGAGCCGAACAAGGTGTCCAAGAAGACCGCGGTCTCGGTTACCGCGTCCGGCCTCAAGGCGGGACAGGAAGTCGGCCTGCGGCTGATCATGGGCGGCGTTCTGTCCGACGTGAGCTTCCTGGCGAAGCCCAACATCGAGAAGGCCGACGACAAGGGGATGGTGAAGTCCAAGTGGACCATCAACCGTGAACTGCGCGTCTTGAGCAACGGCGACCACGAGATCATGCTGGTGGACGCGGACGGCAACACGCTGGCCAAGACGATGCTGACGGTGGCGAAGCCCGCGAAGAAGAAGAAATAGCTTGCTTGGCGAAGAGAGCGTCACCGGACTCCGCGCCGGTGACACTCTCGAAGCGGGCGGGTTCCGCGAGGGACCGCCGTCAATTGGAAACGGGCTGAGGATTTCTAGGGAACTGAAGTCCTCGGCCCGTTTTCGTTTGGCGACACATCGTTTGGATGCAGACTCCCACACGTGAGGAGGTAAACGGATCATGAAGAGACGGACACGAGCGGGCTGGAGTGCATTGGCTTTTCTTGTCCTCTTCGCCGGGTTGGCGACGACGGCGCAGGCGAAGAACATCAGAATCCTGATCGGTTATCCCCCGGGCGGCGGCCACGACCTCGAGGCGCGGGTCATGGGGCGGCATCTCGGGCAGTACCTTCCCGACAACCCCAAGATCATCGTCCAGAACATGCCGGGCGCGGGTGGCATGATCATGGCCTCGTACGCCTACAACCGGGCCAAGGCGGACGGCTTCACCATCGGCCTGTTCGGCTCCAGCCACGGACTCCAGGCGCTGGTCGCTCCGCCGCACATGGTCAAGTTCGACGTCTCCAAGATGCCGATCATCTGGTCCGTGGCCGGCGTTCAAGTTCACTTGACCCGCGACTTTCTCGGCGCGAAGAACGCCGATGATCTCCTGAACAAGGTGGACCGCTCGAAGATCGTCGTGGCCGGCCGCTCCAAGCAGGGCTCCTCGTGCCTGCGCGGACAGTTGGCCCTGCGGCTCCTTGGCATCGAGAAGTACACGGCCGTGTGCGCCTACGGGGGAACCTCACCCATCCGGGCCGCCACGGAACGGGGCGAAGTGAGCTACTTCGTGGCCAGCGACGCCCACTTCGTCGGGGGCGGCGCCTTCGTGGACCTGCACAAGCGCGGCCTGGTGTACCGCATGTACCAGAGCGGCATCCTCAAGGGTGATGGAAGCATCGTGCGGTCCGAGACGGTCCAGGGCGATGTCCCGACGCTTCACGAGGTGTACAAGAAGGTCCACGGTAAAGAGCCTTCCGGGCCCGATTGGGAGGCGTGGCGTGCCATCGGGCTTGGCATCTCGAATCTCACGCGTACCCTGGTCTTGCCTCCGGGCACTCCCGCGGCCAAGGTGGCCGAGCTCCGGACCGCCATCGGCAAGATGGCCAAGAACCCGGGTTTCGTGAAGGACTGGGAGCGGGTTTTCGGCCAGAAGCTCGCCCCGGTGATCGTGTCGCCGGAAGACGCCAGCAAGATCCGCGACGAGACCATGGCGCCCGCCGAGTGGCAGGACCATCTCCGCAAGTTCGTCGGCGCCAAGTAGGCGCGTGGGGAATGCGGGGGGCGGGGATGGGATCCCCGCCCCGTCGCGAACAGGAGGTTTCTCATGAGCAGACGCAGCGTTTTCGTGTTACTGGCGTTCTGCGCCATGTGGTTGATGCTGGCGCAGGGGGCGCACGCCTTCACCGAGGGCAAGCGCATCCAGATACTCTCGGGCTATTCGCCCGGCGGTGGGCACGACACCGAAGGCCGGCTCATCGCCCGCTGGATCGGCAAGTACCTTCCGGGCATGCCCTCGAACGTCATCAAGGTCAACATGCCCGGCGCGGCCGGTCTCATCCACGGCGCCTACATGGGCAACAAGGCCAAGAAGGACGGCCTGACCTGGTCCATCATGGGCACGTCCCACTTGGGAAGCCAGGCCCTCAACGATCCCAAACCCAACTACGACCTGACCAAGATGCCGGCGATTTTCGGCACCAGCGGCGCGTCCGCGGCCATCGTCCGGGATTTCCTCGGCATCAAGACCGGCGCCGAGCTCGCCAAGCTCGATCCCAAGAAGATCGCGGTCTCCGGGCGCTCCATTACCGGACCGTCCTTCCTGAACGACGTCATCGGCCTCGACCTTCTGGGTATCGAGGGCTACAGCTACGCCGTGGGCTACCCGGGCACCGCCCAGATGGCGCTGGCCTTTCTGTCCGGCGAGGTCTCGTACGTCGGCGGCACCGGGCTGCACCACGTGCTCGGAGTCAGCGGACGGTATTACGGGCCGGTCAAGGAGGGCAAGGCCATCGTGCTGTGGCAAGGTGGGGTGTTGACTCCGGAGGGCAAGGTTATCCGCTCGCCGGGTACGGACATCCCGACTTTCGCCGAGGTCTACAAGCAGGTGAAGGGCGAGGATCCGTCGGGTCCGGCGTGGGAAGCCTACAAGCTCACGGGTCCCACCATGCGGACCCTGAACCGTACGCTGGTGGTGCCTCCGGGCACGCCCGCGGACCGGGTCGAGGCCATTCGGGCCGCCTTCGACAAGATGTACTCCGACCCGGCGTACATCAAGGAGTGGGAGAGGATCTTCGGACTGAAGCTGGACTACTTCCGCGGTGCGGACGTGGACAAGGTGGTCAAGCTCATGCTCAACCCTTCCCCTGGATGGGATTACCTCAAGAACGAGTACATCCCCGCGCTCCAGGCTCGGAAGAAGTAGTAGACCGGTCACGTAAACCAGCCCATGCAGCCCGGCGCAATCCACGCGCCGGGCTGCATGATTTCCGAACCGACGGGACACCCTACAGTCCATGAAAAAAGACATTCGCACATGGATCGACCAGTTGCGCGGCGCCGGTGTGCTCGACATTATCTCCAAACCGGTGGATCCGCGCACCCAGATGGGCGCCCTCCTGTGGCAGTCGCGCGAACGCGCGCTCTTGTTCGACAACCTCGCGGGGTACCCGGGCTGGCGCTGTCTCGGCCAGGCGCCGGGGGACGTGCGGCTGGCGCCGCTGGCCTTCGGCTGCGACCGCAACGAGATGGTGCCCGAGTTCGTCCGGCGCACCCAGGAACCCGGCACCACCCGGCTGGTGTCGTCCGGTCCGGTCAAGGAGCGCATCCTCAAGGGCGACGAGGTGGACATCACGAAGCTGCCGATCCACCAGTGCGGCATCCGGGACGGCGGCCCCTTCATCTCCGCCGGGCTCATGATCTCCAAGGACCCGGACACCGGCAACCGCAACCTGAGCTTCCACCGCCTCCAGATGAAGGGCCCGCGCAAGACCGGCATCCTGCTCTACCCGCGCCACGGCTGGACCAACTACCAGAAGCACGAATCCAAGGGCGAGAGCATGCCCGTGGCCTTCATGATCGGCCACCACCCCATGTATTACTTCGCCGCCGCCACCTCCACGGACTACGGCCGCGACGAGCTCACCATAGCCTCGGGGCTGCTGGAGGAAGAGGTGGACATGGTGAAGTGCGAGACCCTCGACATGGAGGTGCCGGCCCAGGCCGAGGTGGTGCTGGAAGGGGAGATCCTGCCCCACGTGCGCGAGGAGGAAGGCCCCTTCAGCGAGTTCCAGGACTACTACCTCGCCGGGGCGGGGCAGAACCCGGTGTTCCAGGTCAACGCCATCACCATGCGCGGCGACGCCATCTTCAAGAACATCCAGAACGGCGCCGAGGTGGAGGGCTGCGTGTACCACAAGGTGCCCATGTCGGCGCAGATCCTGCGGCGCATCCGCGGCGTGGGCGGCGGCGCCCAGGTGAAGAACGTGCTGGCGCTGCCGGGCATCTTCGGCATCGTCGTGCAGATGAACGCCCGCTACTACGGCGAGGCGCGCAACGTCCTGATGGCCGCCCTGTCGAGCGAGTACCAGCATCCCAAGGTGGCCATCGCCGTGGACGAGGACGTGGACATCTTCAACTACGCGGACGTGCTGTGGGCCATCTCCACGCGCGTCAACCCGGCGGAGGACATCATCACCATCCCCGGCGCCAAGATCCACGCCATGGACCCTTCGTGCCAGGAGGTGGGCAAGCCCGGAGCACCCGGCTGGCACCGGGTCGGCGGCAAGGTGATGATCGACGCCACCAAGCCGCCCGAGTGCGACCCGGCGCGGCGCTTCGAGTTCGAACGCCTGCAGCCCATGGGCGCCGGCAAGGTGCGGCTGGAGGATTTCCTCTAGCCGCGTGTCCGGGTGGCGGGCGCACGCGCTCACCACCATGGCCAGAGAATCGCGTAGGGGCCACCCGCGGTCGCCCGTGCCCGCATTCACCACCATGGCCAGAAGAAGGAGCCGAAATTGAGCGACGTGGCAATCATCACCGGTGGCGCCAACGGCATCGGCCGTTGCGTCGCGTTGCGGTTCGCCCGGGAGGGCATCGCCGTCGCCATCGCCGACGCCGACCGTGAGAGCGCGTCAGGAGTCGTGGAAGAGCTGACGGCGGCGGGAGCGCAGGCGCGCGCCTACGGCGTCGACGTGACCCGTGCCGCGGAGATCAAGGATGTTGTGGCGCGGGTGCGCCAGGACCTCGGACCCGTCGGCATCCTCTGCAACCTTGCCGGCGGCACCATCCACACGAAGGCCGTGGAGGACCTCTCCTGGGCCGAGTGGCGCGAAGTGCTGGACGTGAACCTGAAGGGCACGTTCCTCTTCTGCCGCGAGGTGGCGCCCAGCATGATGGAGCAACGGCGCGGCCGCATCGTCAACACCGCTTCCAACTACGGCCTCACCGGCTGTGCCCTGCGTACCCCGTACTCTGCCGCCAAGGCGGGCGTCCTAGGCTTCACCAAGTCCCTGGCCCAGGAACTGGCCCCCTACGGCGTCCTCGTCAACGCCGTCGCCCCCGGCCCCACGGACACCCCGCGCGTCCTGGCCAAGGCCGCGCCGGGCTCGCGCGAGGCCTGGAAGCCGCTCATCCCCATGGGCCGCACCGGCCAGCCCGAGGACATCGCCGAAGGCTTCTACTTCCTCGTAGGCCCCCAGAACACCTACATCACCGGCTACACGCTCAACGTCAACGGCGGCGTGGTGATGAACTGAAGCCGGACCCGCACTATCCAAAGCAAGATTGCTTGTCCACATACGAACTTTTTCGTAAGTTCGTATGTGCCATGCCGAGAGTCCTCGCCACGTGGATGGTGCGCACCGATCCGCGCGCACCTACCGCCGTAGTCACACATACCCAGTAGAGAAGGGAACCAGAGAGCGGCCCACAGTACGAATTGCGGCAACTTGACACAGTGAATGACGCAGAGCAGGCGCGAGAATGCTGACCAGACTCACCATAAGAAACTTCAAGCGCTTCGCCGAAGTCCCAATCGAGCTTGGTAGCCCGGTGGTTTTCATCGGCCCGAACAACTCGGGCAAGACTTCGGCCATGCAGGCCCTGGCCCTCTGGGACGTTGGGCTCCGGCGCTGGAACGAGAAACGCTCCGGCAAGAGCACACCGGAGAAACGCCCAGGGGTCACCGTCAGCCGTCGCGACTTGGTCGCTATCCCTATTCCTGACGCGAACCTCCTCTGGAGGGATCTTCATGTGCGGGATGTCCAGAAGGTCGACGGCAAACCGCGGACCAGCAATATCCGCATCGATATCGTCGTCGAGGGATTGAGCAACGACCAGGCTTGGGCCTGCGGACTGGAGTTCGACTACGCCAACGAGGAGTCATTTTACTGTCGGCCGCTCCGTCTATCGGACGGCAAGACGCCGGAGCGCATGCCGGTCCCGGAGGAAGCCGCACACGCACGGGTCGCTTTCTTGCCACCGATGTCGGGACTGGCGGCTACGGAGACTCGGCTCGATGCGGGTGCCGTGGACGTCCGAATAGGAGAAGGGCGTACGGCGGAGGTACTGCGTAACCTCTGCTTCCATGTCCATGGGGAACAGCCGGAACACTGGCAACGGCTGGTGAAGCAGATTGAGGGTCTGTTCGGCACGGTGGTGGACCCGCCCCGCTATGTGGCGGAGCGTGGGGAGATCGTGATGAGCTATCGTGAGCGGGGGACGAGGCTCGACTTGTCTTCAGCAGGACGCGGTCTTCAGCAGACGCTGCTCCTTCTGGCGTACATGTATGCCAACCCTGGATCGGTCTTGCTTCTGGACGAGCCGGATGCGCATCTGGAGATTCTGCGCCAACGGCAGACCTACCGCCTGCTCACCGATGTCGCTCGTGACAGCGGAAGTCAAATTATCGCTGCGAGCCACTCGGAGGTCCTGCTCGACGAGGCCGCAGACAGAGATCTGGTAGTGGCCTTCGTGGGCCGGCCGCACCGCATCGACGACCGTGGCAGTCAAGTGTTGAAGGCGCTCAGGGAAATAGGCTTCGAACAGTATTATCAGGCAGAGCAGACGGGTTGGGTGCTTTACCTTGAAGGCTCAACGGACCTCTCGATTCTCCACGCTTTCGCCAAGCGGCTGGGGCATGAACGCGCCTTGGAGGTTCTTGGACGGCCCTTCGTCAAGTATGTTCAGAATAGAGCCAGTGGCGTTCGAACTCACTACCGTGGTCTGAAGGAGGCGGTGCCGGGGCTTCGAGGAGTGGTGTTGTTCGATCGGCTGGAGTCGGAACCAGGAGACATGGCACCGGTGGAATGCCTGATGTGGAAACGCCGGGAGATCGAGAACTACCTGTGCTCCAGAGCCACACTGAAGGCGTATGCCACAGCGTCGGCGTCCGAGGCCGTGGCTGGACCGTTGTTCACGCGGGCGGAAGCCGAGAAGCGCGTGAACGTGATGTGGAAGGCGATCGATCAGGTAGAGACTGCGTTAGAGACCTTGGGCAAGGGTTCTCCCTGGGACGGGGACATCAAGGCCAGCGATGAGTTCCTGGAGCCGGTGTTCAAGGCGTATTTCGAGAGACTCGGGCTGCCGAACCTCATGGCGAAGAAGAACTTCTACGAATTGGCCGAGTGTGTCCCTGAAAGCGAAATTGATCCGGAGATCCGTGAAAAGCTCGACGCCATCGTGCGAATCGCGGAGAGCGCCACACCGGCGAGAGAACCATCATGAACGTCTCCCTCAGAACGTCTTCACCTGCTCCGGCCGCCACTGGCTCAGGCGGTCTTCCAGCTTCTTGACGGCCATGGTCATCACCAGCGAGATGCCCATGAACATGATGAGGCCGGCGAAGACCACGTCGACGATGTAGTTGCCGGCGGCCTCGGCCATGAGGAAGCCGACACCCTGATCGGAGCCGAAGAACTCACCCACCACCACGCCGAGGATGGCGCGGCCGATGGCGAGCCGGAGGCCGGCGATGATGTAGGGCAGGGAGTTGGGCAGCACCACGATCTTCATGAGCTGCCACTCGTTGGCGCCGAAGGAGCGGACCACGTTGACGAGAACGCGATCCACGTTCTTGACGCCCTCGTACGTATTGATGAGGAGCGGGAACAGCGCCCCGATGAAGACGATGATCACCGTGGACCAGATGCCGAAGCCGAACCAGAGCACCACCAGCGGCAGGAATACCAGCCGAGGGGTGGCGTTGAAGGCCGTGACGAAGGGGTCGAACATGGCGTTGAGCGTGTTGAAACGCCCCATGACCAGCCCCACGGGAAGGGCGACGATGATGGAAAGCACGAGCCCGACGATGAACTCCGTGCCGCTGACGTAGAAATGAAACGCCACCTCGCCCGAGGTGACCATCTCGATGAGCTTGACGCCAATGTGGTACGGCGTGGTGAAGAACAGCGCCAGGCCCTTGGGCAGCGCCACCACCGAGGGCAGGAGTTCCCAGGCCAGCAGGAACAGCGCGATGAAGCCCCATCCCAGGATGGGTGCCTCGTTCTCGTGGTACTGCGACAGCAAGCGGTTCATCGGGTCTCCTGCGTGCGCCAGGGCGCGATGGCGAGTTCGGCCTTGCGCAGACCCTGGGTGAAGATGACCGCGATGATCATCAGCACGAGGATGCACACGAACATCTGCGCGAGCTGGTACATGTCGCCGTACCAGATGAGCGCGTGGCCGATGCCCTCGGAAGCGGCGTAGAACTCGCCCACGATGATGCCGACGATGCCCCGGCCGATGGCGATGCGCGCCCCCGCCACGAGGTAGGGGAGGGTGCTCGGCAGGATCACCTTGAAGTAGAGGTCGCGTTCCTTGCCGCCCAGGGACCGCACCACGTTGATGAGCAGGTTATCCACGGAGCGGACGCCGGCGAAGGCGTTGAAGATGAACGGGAATACCGCCAGCAGGAAGATCAGGATGGCCTTGCCCTTGACGCCCACGCCGAACATCACGATGAGCAGCGGCGCCAGCGCCACCAGCGGGCTCGCGTACATGGCGGTGAGAAACGGGTCCAGCGCGAACGCCACCCGGCGCCGCCAGCCCATCACCACCCCCAGCGGGATGCCGATGATCACCGCGCCGGCGAAGCCGTAGACGAACGGCTTGCCGCTGACGTAGAGGTCCTTCCACAGCTCGCCGCTCAGGACCAGGTCGCCCGTTGCCGCCCACATCAGTGACGGCTTGGTGATGAAGAACGGGTTGAAGATGAAGACGTAGGTGAGCAGGAACTCCCACACGAGGAAGAAACCCGCCACCGCCCCCGCCCCCAGCAGGAAGCGCACGGTGCCTTCCGACAGTCCCTTGATTCGCATGTTACTCCCTCGGGTTCAACTCGTCCTTGAGGGTGTTCCAGATGTCGAGCTTGATGTCGTTGAACTCGGGTGTGAGGCGCATCTCGTAGTCCCGCGGCCGCGGCAGGTTGATCTTGATGATGCGTTTGGTCTTGCCCGGCCGCGCGGTCATCACGATGACGCGGTCCGACAGGTAGGCGGCCTCTTCGATGCTGTGAGTGACGAACAGCACCGTCTTCTTGTGCTTGTCCCAGACCTCCAGCAGCTCGGCCTGCATCAGGTCCCGGGTCTGCGCATCCAGCGCCGCGAAGGGCTCGTCCATGAGCAGCACCTCGGGATCCGTGGCCAGCGCCCGGGCGAGTCCCACCCGCTGCTTCATGCCGCCCGACAGCTCGTGCGGAAAGTGCCCTTCGAAGCCGGTAAGCCCCACCAGGTTGACGAGTTCCTGGGCGCGCGGCCGGCGCGAGGCCACCGACTCTCCCTTGAGCTCCGGCCCCAGCTCCACGTTGGCCATGACCGTACGCCACGGCAGCAGCCCGAACTCCTGGAAGACCATGGCGCGCTCGACCCCCGGCCCGGTAATCTTCTTGCCGCCGATCTCGAGCTCGCCTTCAGTCGGCTTGAGCAACCCCAGGAGCACGTTGAGGAACGTGCTTTTGCCACACCCCGACGGTCCGACGATGGAGACGAACTCGCCGCTGTTCAACTCGATGCGAAAATTCTTCAGGGCCGTGACCGGGTCCCGGTTCTTCGGTGTGAACGTCAGCGTGATGTCGGTGGATCGGATGTACGGTTCCATCGACCCGAAATTACTACAACGACGGTGGGGTGACAAGCGAGGTTCTACACCCCCAGGTACCGATGCCGCACATCCTCGGCCGCGGCCAGGGCGGCGGAGTCGCCGCTCCAGACAATGCGGCCCTTCTCCATGATGTAGTGGCGATTGGCGAGTTGCATGAGCGCGCCGTGGTTGCTGTCGATGAGGAGGATGGCCTGCCCCACGGCCTTGAGTCGTTCCAGACAGCGCCAGATCTCGGCGCACACGAGCGGGGCCAGACCCTCGGTGGCTTCGTCCAGCAGGATCAGACGCGCGTTGGTCATGAGCGCGCGGCCGATGGCGAGCATCTGCTGCTCGCCGCCCGACAAGGCGCGGCCGTACAGGTCTTTGCGCGCCTCCAGCGCCGGAAACATCTCGTAGATGCGTTCCACGGTCCACGGGTCCGCGGCGCCGCTTTGGGAAGCGGAGCCGTATCCCGCAGCCACCTCCAGGTTCTCTCTCACCGTCAGGTTGGGGAAGACCTGCCGCCCCTCGGGCACGAGGCCGATGCCGGCCCGGGCCACGAGGTGGCTCGGCTTGCCCTGGATCTCGACGCCCTGGAAACGGATCTTCCCGGCCCGTGGCCGCACCAGCCCCATGATGGAGCGCACGGTGGTGGTCTTGCCCATGCCGTTGCGGCCCATGAGGGTCACCATCTCGCCGGCGTCGACTCGCAGGCTCACGTCGAACAGGATCTGACTGGCACCGTAGAATGTCCGGATGTCTTCGAGTTCCAGCATCGGGTCCCGGGTTCCTTGAATTTCGCGGCCGTTCGTCCCCTCGCCACCCCTGGATTCGCGCTTCCGCGGGAATGACGAATCGGGGCGTGGGTGCCGATTCTCATCCGAGCGGAGTTTGACACGGCCTGTTCTACGCGTCCTCCCCCAGGTACGCTTCCCGCACCACCGGGTCTACCCGGATGGCGTCCGGCGGGCCGGTGGCCACCTCGCGGCCGGTCACCAGCACGGTGACGCGGTCCGCCAGGGCGAAGACGGCGTCCATGTCGTGCTCCACCAGCAGGATGGCTACCTGTCCCTTCAACCCCCCCAGTAGCGCCACCATGCGTCTGGCTTCGTCCGGACCCATGCCGGCCATGGGCTCGTCCAGCAGGAGCAGGGCGGGGCTGGTGGCCAGTGCCATGGCGATTTCGAGTTGCCGCTGTTCGCCGTGGGCGAGGTTGCGGGCGATGACGCCGGCACGTGGGCCCAGGCCCACCTGCTCCAGGGCGTGGCGGGCGGGACCCCGCAGCGCCGGGTCCGACCGCGCCGGGCGCCAGAAGCGGAAGGAGTGGCCGTCGTGGGCCTGCACCGCCATGGCCACGTTGTCCTCGGCGGTGAAGCCGCCGAATACCGAGGTGATCTGGAACGACCGCGCCAGCCCCAGCCGCGCGCGCTCGTGCATGGGCCTGTGAGTGATGTCCCGTCCGGCGAGGTGGATGGCGCCCTCGTCCGGCGCCACCTCGCCGGAGAGCTGCTTGATGGCCGTGGTCTTGCCCGCGCCGTTGGGGCCGATGAGCGCGTGGATCTCCCCGTGGACTACGTCCAGGGACAAGGAGTCGGTGGCCTTGAGCGCACCGTAGGTCTTGGTGAGTCGGCGGGCGGCGAGCAGCGCTTCAGACATGGGCGTCTTTTCCTCGCTCGAACCAGCCCCAGATGCCGCGGCGGGCGAACAGTACCACCAGGATCAGCACCGGCCCCAGGATGATCATCCAGTGTTCCATGTACGCCGACAGGATCTCCTCCAGGAGCAGCAGCACGGCGGCGCCGATGACCGGACCGGCCAGCGTGCCCATGCCGCCCAGGATCACCATCACCATGATTTCGCCCGACACGGTCCAGTGCATCAGCGCCGGGTCCACGAAACCCATGTAATTGGCCATTAGCGCGCCCGCGAGCCCGGCCGCCGCACCGGCCAGGACGAAAGCCGTGAGCTTGTAGCGGTAGACCGGGAAGCCGAGTGCCAGCATCCGTTCCTCGTTTTCCTTGCAGCCCTGCAACACCATGCCGAAGCGGGAGCGCACCAGCCGCCGTCCCAGCAGAAGGCAGACCGCCAGGATGAGCAGGCACACGTAGTAGAACGCGGTCTCGTTTTCCAGGTCGAGCCCCGTCAGCCGGTTCCTCTGGGCGATGCTCAGTCCGTCGTCGCCGCCGTACACCTCCAACGACACGAAGAAGTAGTAGAGCATCTGCGCGAACGCCAACGTGATCATGATGAAGTACATGCCGCTGGTGCGCAGGCTGACCGCGCCTATCAGGAGGGCGAGCAGCGCCGCCGCTCCCACCGCCAGCGGCCAGACCGCCAGGGCGCTCTCGAACCAGGCCAGGGCGAAGGGCCATGCCGGGGCGTCGCCGCCGGCTCCATGGAACGACGTGACGGCCACCACGTAGGCGCCGGCGCCGAAGTACGCCGAGTGGCCGAAGCTGACCATGCCGCCGAAGCCCAGGATAAGGTCCAGGCTCGCCGCGGCCAGGGCGAAGATCAGGATGCGGGTGAAGAGCCCGATGAGGAAGGACTCGTCCAGCCCCTCGGCCACGGGCGGCAGCACCGCCAACGCGGCTACGATGACCGTCGCGAGGGCGGCGTTTGTCCAGCGTGCGAAGCCGGCGTTCCCTCCGATGACTACCGGGCGGGAACGCGCTGCCGTTTCGGAGGGATCATGCATGAGGCGCGCCGGGGTAGTCCGAAGGGAATTCGGGGCAACGGGGTCGTGGGGCGATTCGCATGCGACGGCCTACTGGTATCTGCCGTACACCGGCAGCAGGCCACGGGGCCGCCACACCAGGATGGCGGCCATGAAAATGTAGATGGACATGGAGGCCAGGGAGGCGCCCACGCCGTTGGCGGTGGCGGGGTCGAACAAGAGCCCCAGCGTGGCCGGCAGAAAGGCGCGGCCCATGATGTCGATGAACCCCACCAGAATGGAACCGACGAGCGCCCCGCGGACGGAGCCGATGCCGCCGATGACGATGACGACGAAGGTCAGGATGAGGATGTTCTCGCCCATGCCGACCTCCACGGCCCACACCGGCCCGGCCATGGCCCCGGCGAGCCCGGCCAGGAGCGCGCCCAGCCCGAACACCAACGTGTACAGGAGGGGCACGTTCACCCCCAGCGCGCCGATGATCTCCTGATTGCTGGCACTCGCCCGGATCATCATGCCCAGGCGCGTGCGCACGATGAGCCAGTAGAGGGAAAACGCCACCAACCCGCCCACCACGATGATGGCCAGCCGGTACAGCGGGTAGTCCACGCCGGGGATGATCTGCACCGAGCCGGAGAGCGCTGCCGGAACGTCGAGAAACAGTGCGCGCGGTCCCCAGATGACCTTGGTCAGCTCGTTGAAGAAGAGGATCAGACCGAACGTGGCGAGGACCTGGTCGAGGTGGTCGCGGCTGTAGAGGGTCCGCAGCGCCACCCGCTCAACCGCCATGCCCACCGCCGCCGTGGCGCACAAGGTGACCGCCAGTGCCAGCAGGAAGGAGCCGGTGAGCTGGAACACGGTGGCGCACACGTAGGCGCCCACCATGTACAGCGAGCCGTGGGCCAGGTTGATCATGCCCATGATGCCGAACACCAGGGTCAGGCCGGCGGCCATGAGGAAGAGCATGACCCCGAACTGAAGGCCGTTCAGGATCTGCTCGAGGACCAGAAGGACGGACATGGGATTCGGAAGTGGCAAGGTGTGCCGGCTCACGGGGCCGCGAGCCGGCACACCCGTTCAATGGCGGGCCGCTACATCTTGCACTGGCCGGCGTAGGCGTCCGCGTGGTCCGAGAACGCTTTGCCGACGGTCTTGTTGGTCAACACCTTGCCTTCGCGCACCACCTCGCGGACGTGGATGTCCTGCACCGGATGGTGGTTCGATCCGAACCGGAAGTTCCCGCGCACCGACTCGAAGTCGGCCTTGCGTAGGGCCGCGCGGAAGGCGTCCTTGTCGTCGACCTTGCCGCCGGTGCTCTTGAGCGCCGCGCCGATCAGCCGCGCCGCGTCGTAGCCCTGGCTGGCGTATAGCGACGGCAGCCTGTTGTAGGCCTTCCGGAACCCCGCCACGAAGGCCTTGTTGGCGGAATTGTCGATGTCCTTGTTCCACTGGGACGAGTTGATCACGCCCAGCGCGGCGTCGCCCACCGCCCCGAGGATGGTCTGGTCGAACGAGAACGCCGGCCCGAACAGAGGAACCTTCCCGGTCAGGCCGGCCTGATGGTACTGCTTGATGAAGCTGATGCCCATGCCCCCGGGCAGGAAGAAGAAGACCGCGTCCGGGTTGGCGGCGCGCAGCGCCGCGATCTCGGCGGCGTAGTCGGTCTGCCCCAGCGTGGTGTAGACCTCGCCGGCCAGCTTGCCCTTGTAGAAGCGTTTGAAGCCGCGCAGGGCGTCCTTCCCCGCGGGGTAGTTGGGCGCCATGATGTAGGCGTTCTTGAAACCCTTTTGCGCCACGTACTGGCCCATGGCCTCGTGCAGGTTGTCGTTCTGCCACGCCACGTTGAAGTAGTTCTCGTGGCAGTCCGCGCCCGCCAGCTTCGACGGGCCGGCGTTGGGGCTGATGTAGAAGATGCCGGTCCCCACCACCTTGGGCACCACCGCGATGGCCAGATTGGACCAGATGATCCCGGTCATCACGTCGACCTTGTCGCGCTTCATGAAGCGGTTGGCCACCTGCAGCGCCTTGCCCGACTTGCGCGCGTCGTCCTCCACCAGCAACTCCACCGCCGTCCCACCGAGCTTGCCGCTCCCCTGGTCCAGCGCCAGCTTGAAACCATCGCGCACGTCCACGCCGAGGGCGCTGCCGCCTCCCGACAGGGTCGTGATCATGCCGATCTTCACCTGGGCCGTCAGCAAACCGGGCATGCCGATCAAGAATGCTGCGACGAGCAAGGCCATGGTTGATTTACGCATCCGAAATAACCTCCCTTTCAGAGTTCCGGGGAAATTTAACTCGCCTCCCGGTACAGGTCCAGCGCCTTCACCACCGGGGCGTCGCTCATGGACAGGAGGATGGCATCCGTGTCCGATGACGTGTTGGCGTGGGCGTGCTGGTTCCATAGCGGCACGACGAAGGAATCGCCCTGGCGCCACTCGAAGACCTGGCCGCCGATGATGGAGGTGCCCTGGCCCCGGAAGACGTGGTAGATCACGGTGCTGGTATGGCGGTGCGGGAGGGTTTCGTGGCCGGGTTCCAGGAGCTGGACGGCGCACTGGACGGTGGGCATGGTGGGGCCGCCGGTGACCGGGTTCAGGAACTCCAGCAGGTAGCCGTCGTAGGGGTCCCTGCCGGCCTTGTTGCGCCGGAGCCGTTCCAGGCTGCGGGCGGTGTCGGCCCACTTGTAGTGGAAGAACTGCCGCGGCGGCTCCATGGCGGGGCGGGCGTGGCTGTAGAAGCCCGCGGTCTCCTCGCTGGTGGCCTCCACGTTCTGCTGCTCCTGGTGATAGGGCTCGAAGTAGAGCTGGTGCAGCGCCTGCGTCAGCGGGATGTCGAGGCCGTCGAGCCAGATGATGGGCGCGCCGGAGTCGTTGACGTGGTCGTGCCAGGTGAGCTGGGGCGTCAGGATCAGGTCGCCTTCCTCCATCACGCACTTCTGGCCGTTGACGGTGGTGTAGGCGTCGCGGCCGTGGAGCACGAAGCGGAAGGCCGCGGCCGTGTGGCGGTGCGTGCGCGCGTACTCGCCGTGCTTGACGTACTGGAACGAGAAGTGGATCGTATGGGTGGTGCCGTGGCCGCCGGGAATGCCGGGGTTCAGGAGCCGGATGGTGCGGCGCTCCGCGTCTTGCTCCAGGTTCACCACCTCCCCGGCCCGTATCATGCTCTCGTGAATGTCTTCCCATCGCCACAGGCACGGCCGCACCTGGGTGACGGGGTAGGGCGGCAGGTCCTCCAGCCCCAGGCTCCAGTGGCCTTCGAGGCTCTTCTCCGCCATGTCCCGGTCGAGCTGGTCGATGGAATCGGCGATCCGTTCCTGTTTCATGTGGCCTCCTACTCCGTCGGCATGGGCACGGCGTCAGAATACACCACTGGCGGGCCAAGGGAAACGGCGGCCGGCGGACGGCAACGACGATCCGGCGTGTCGTTGCAATCGACGGCACGGCCCGTTATGTCATTCTTTCACTCCAATCTTTGACGCGGGAAGGCCTTCGTCGACACGGGAAGAATCATGTTGGTGATATCGGAAACGCAGGTAAGGGACCTGCTCGACCTCGACGAGCTGATCGCCGCGCTGGAGCAGGCGCATATCCAGTTCTCCGCGGGCCGGGTGGTGATGCCGGTGCGGCTGGTGGTGCCGTTGCCCGAGATCCAGGGGCGCATCACGAGCATGCCGGCGTTCATGAGCGAGGGGAAGGCGCTGGGGATCAAGATCATCTCCTACTTCCGCGACAACCCGAAGCAGGGGTTGCCGCCCATCCTCGCCACCATCTCGCTCTACAGCGCGGAGACCGGCAAGATCGAGGTGCTGATGGACGGCGTCTACATCACCGCCATCCGCACCGCGTGCGCGTCCGCCATGGCCACCAAGGCGCTGGCGCGCACGGAGGCGCCGGTGCTGGGAATCCTCGGCGCGGGCACCCAGGCGCGCACCCACATCCGCGCGCTGAGCCGGGTGCGTTCCATCGAACGGGTGCTCATCTGGAGCCCGTCGCGCGTCAACGCCATCTATGTCCGGGAAGAGCTGGAGGACGAACTGGGCTTCCCCATCCAGCCCCAGGAGTCGGCCGAGGCCGTGGTGCGGGGGGCGGACATCCTGACCGCGGTGACCGACGCGGCCGAACCCATCCTCAATGCCGGCTGGCTCAAGCCCGGCGTCCACATCAACGCCGTGGGCTCGCACCGGCCCGAGGCGCGGGAGATGGGCGGCGACACGGTGAAGCGATCCACCGTGGTGGTGGACTCGATGGACGCCATCCACAGTGAGTGCGGGGACATCCTGCTGGCGCTCAAGGAAGGCTCCATTGCGCCGGACCACGTGCGCGGCGAGATCGGCGAGGTGCTCGCCGGCGCCAAGCCCGGCCGCACGAGCGAGGACGAGATCACCCTGTACAAGTCGGTGGGTATCGCCGCGCAGGACGTGGCCGCGGCGAGCCTGGTCTACCGGCGCGCGCGGGAACGGGGCGTGGGCACCGAGGTGGAGATCTAGGGGAGAGCGGCAGGTCATGGACCCGAACGAAGCCAGGGAACGCATCGAGCAAGGGCTGGACCCCGACGAGGTCGAGCGCCTGCTGGTAAAGCTGCTCCGGACGTCCAGCCCGCAGACGGAGCTGCTGGAGAAGGAGCCGCAGGTGCTCGCCCTGATCCGCGACGTGGTGCGGCCCGAGCTTGAGGCCGAGGGCATCGAGGCCGCCATCGACGGCATGGGCAACCTCATCGCGCGCCTGCCGGGCGCGGGCGCGGCGCCGGGTCTGGTGCTCGTGTCCTATGCCATGAACGCCGCGCCCAGCACCATGCCGAACCCGTATTCCGGGGAGATGGTGGACGGCGCGCCCTACGGGCTCGAAGGGCCGTGCGGCTGGGGCCGGGGCGCGTGCGAGCAGAAGGGCAGTCTGGCGGCGATGCTGAGCGCGGTGAAGTGCCTGGCCCGGAGCGGCTGGGAGCTGCCCGGCGACCTCTACTTCGTCACCAGCACCGCGGGCGAGAGCGGCAAGCACGAGTCCCTGGACTACGTGCTGTCGAGCGGCGCCGTCGACGCGCGCTGGGGCCTCATCGACGGCCCGCCCGAGATCCAGTTGGGCAACAAGGGGCGCATCGACGTGCGCATCGTCGTGCGCGGACGCCAGGCCCACAGCAGCCGTCCCTGGGACGGCATCAACGCGGTGGACGGCGCGGTCAAGGTGCTGGAACGGTTGGCGCCGCTGATGCCTTATCCCGAGGACAAGAGCCACCCGGAGCTGGGCGGGGTGTCGCTCACGCCCACCGCCATCGAGAGCTTCCCCAAGTCGACGCACACCATTCCCGGCGAATGCCGCATCCGCATGGACCGGCGGCTGCTGCCGGGGGACGACGCCGACCGCGCCGTGCGGCAGCTTGCCGAGGCCATCGGGGAGATCGAGCCCTACGAGATCGCGCTGGAGAAGGAAGAGTTCATGTACCCGTGCGAGGTGGGGAAGGACGCGGGCGTGGTGGTGGCTCTCGGCGACGCCATCCGCACCATGCTGGGGCGGGAGCCGGAATACAGCTTCTCCACCGCGGCCAACGACACCGGCCTGCTCAACGTACGCGGCATCGAGGCCGTGAACTACGGTTCCCGCGCCGTCCGCTTCCAACACACGGACAACGATCTGGTGCCCCTCAAGAGCGTGGTGGAGGCGGCCAAGGTGTTCCTGTTCATGGCGTTGCAGCGCTGACGCCGGAGCGCGGCAGCGTCTTTGACCGGCAGGCCTTGCCGCGGCTGTTCGCGCGACAAACACGAGGTAACGACATGCCAATGACCGACGAGAAGTTCATCGACGTGGACGGGGTCCGGACACGTTACTTCGAGCAGGGGACGGGGGAGCCGCTGGTGCTGTGGCACGGCAGCCACTTCGGCACCACCGACGCGTGCGACAGCGCCCTCGATTGGGAACTGAACTTCGATCGGTTGGCCGAGTCGTTCCGGGTCATCGCCGTGGACAAGCTCGGCCAGGGACACACGGACAATCCCAGGACCAACGAGGACTATACGCCCGCCGCGGTGGTGGAGCACGCCCACGGCTTCCTCAAGGCCATGGGGCTCCGGGACGTGCACCTGTGCGGGCACTCGCGCGGCGGCTACGTGGTCGCGCGGCTCACGCTGCTGCATCCGGAGATCGTCAAGTCCTGCATCATCGTGGACAGCGGCACCCTGTCGCCGGGGCCCTCGCTTACCGAGAAGGTGATGGCGGCGCGGCCCGAGCCGTACCTGAGCCGGGAAAGCCAGCGCTGGGTCGTGGAGCACTACTCCCACGGTACCGGGCACATAACGGAAGGCTGGATCGACGCGGCGGTGGAGATATCCGAACTGCCGAAGTACCAGGAATCCGTGCGGGCGATGAACGGCGGGGGATTGAAGCTGTTCATGCGCAACCTCGTCCTCGACAAGGAGGAATGCCTCCAGTGGATGCAGGAGGGGCGCCTCAAGACACCCACCCTCGTGGTGTGGGGCTACAACGATCCGACGGCGCGGTACCGGCGGGGGCTCACACTGTTCGACTACGTCGCCGGCAGCACCGAGAACGCGCAGTTGCACGTCATCAACAAGGCCGGCCACTTCTGCTACCGGGAACAGCCCGAGCAGTTCAATCGGGCCGTTGCCGGATTCATCGAGAGCTTGGGTTGAGGCGGACGGGCGCAATGCGGAGTCCGACGCCCAAGGAAATTCCGCGCAAGGAGACGAGAGGAGACTCCACCGTGAAATGGTTCGTGTTCGTTGCGGGTGTCGTTCTTCCCTTGATCGTGGCCGGGTGCCTGGGTGACGGTCCGAGGATGAAGGAGATCGAGCTGACCGAGGCGCAGAAGCGGTTCAAGACAAACACGACGTTCGAGGACGGAGTGTTCAGCTTCGAGTTCACGCCGGAGAACGGTGCGACGAGGACTCTCGATACCAGGCTGCATCAAAATTACTCGACCTCGTATCGCCTTCCACCGCCGGTCCTTCCCGGCTTCTCGAGCCGAGCATGGCAGCTTACCGACAATGCGGACGACGGCAGAACGTTCGCCTACGCGCTGGTCAGTTGGAACCGGGACGATCCGGCCGACTACCTCTCGGCCGGGTGGTGGCTCCACCTTCCACCGGATGTCTCTTTCCGGAACCGGAACGAGGCGGAAACCGGCGTGTTCATGGATGGCCCGGAACTCGACCTGTCGAAGCCTCCGGACCTGCCGGTAGAGGGGCAAGCCGTCTATCTGGGCACCACGGGGGGTGTCTATCGTTACCAGCAATCGGACGGCGAGTTGGAGGAGTACGAGTACAACGCCTTCATCAATCTCGCGGCGGACTTCTCGAACGAGACCATCAGCGGTTGCGTCGGCTGCATTGGAGACATCGAGACGCAGCGGCTCTACTTGTACGGGATATTGGGATGGCGATGGCGCCCACCGGCGGTTCCGCCCACGGACTACCAAGTCCACATCGGAGCCACGCCCTTCAACACCGACGGGACTTTCGAGGGCATGGACGTCGCGGTGACGCATGCCGAACGGAACGTGACGGAGTCAAGCGGATCGTGGGCCGGGCAATTCTCGAACGTCCCGGACGCGGACGGCAATCCCAGGCTCATCGTCGGTCTCAACGATGTCACGTTCGAAGAAGGGGACGGTGCCAGCGGCAACTTCATCGGCATATTCCAGGCCCTTTCACCGGGGAACCAGCCGCCGCCGGAGAGCGAAACGCGGTGAAGGCGCGGGGACCCGCGGATTCATCAAGCTATTTGTGAGACACCACACTAGATCCGTAGCGGCACGGCTTCCTTGAGGACGATACCTCGAGACGTGACCTTGGCGCGGTAGGGAAAGATCTCCACGCCGGCCTTGGCCGCGCGGCGCAGCCAGCGACCGTATTCGGCATCGATCTCGTCCGCGGGACGGAGGGACTGGACGTCCGTCCTTTGGATGACGAACAGCAGCACGGCGCGTTGGCCGCGGCGGCGCAAGCGCATCAGCTCCTTCAGGTGCTTGGTGCCGCGTTCGCTGACCGCATCCGGGAACGCGGCGATGCGGTCCACCACCAGCGTGACGTTCTTGACCTCCACGTAGCACTGCTCTCCCGCGCTCTCCAGGAGGAAGTCCAGCCGCGACCCCGGCCGCGTCGGCACCTCGGCGCGCAGCCGCTCGTAGCCCTGCAACTCCCGGATCACGCCGCGCTCGATCCCTTCCCGCGCCAGCCGGTTGGCGGCCAGGGTGTTGATGCCCACGAGGGTGCGTCCCACGCGGATCAATTCCCAGGTGTAGGGGAGCTTGCGGTTCTTCCCGTGCTGTTCGGAGAGATAGACCCGGCTGCCCGGGGCATTGCAACCGAGCATGCTGCCGGTGTTGGTGCAGTGGGCGGTCACGAGAGTGCCGTCGTCCAGGCGCACGTCGGCGAGAAAGCGCTTGTAACGCTCGACGAGGGTTCCGGGGATCAGGGGAGCGGGAAAACGCATGACGGAAGCCCCTCCCCACCCCTGGATTCCCGCATCCGCGGGAATGACTCTTCGGGGGTTAGGGGGTGTTGCCGCGATGGCCTGTCGCTGCGGGTGTTTCCCGCGGTCGCGGCGCTCACCCGTTCGCGTCGAGGCATTTTCCGGCGCCGCGGCGCAGCAGCACGCCGATGAGGTGGCGCTTGTATTCGGCGCTGCCTTCGCGGTCGTCGGTGAGCGCGGCTTCGTCGGCGAGGGCGTCGGCGGCCTGCTGGAGCCGTTCACCGGCGGCGTCCGCGGGGCCGGCGATGAGCGTCTCGGCGGCGCTGGATCGGCACGGGGTGGGGCTCACGCACCCCACGGCGCAGCGGGCGGCGCGGATCTCGCCGCCGTCCTCGCTCAGGTCGAGGAGCAGCGCCAGACCCAGCAACGGGCGCTCGTGCACCTGGAACTTCAGGTAGGCGGCGCGCTGCGTCGGTCCGAGCAGCGGCACATCCACACCGGTCAGCACCTCGTCCTGGCCCAGGGAGTTGTCGTAGGCCCCGGCGATAAGCTCGTCCATGGCGAGGGTCCGCTCGCCGGCCTTGCCTTGGGCTTGCGCTGTTCCTTCCAGGGCCAGCAACAGGGTGGCGGGGTCCGAGTGAGGTTCGGCGAAGCAGAGGTTTCCGCCCAGGGTGCCGGTGGCGCGCACGCGCACGTTGGCGACGTTGGCTTCCATGTCGGCCATCACCGGCAGCAGCTCCCGCACCACGGCGGAGCGCTCGATGGTCCGGTGGGTGGCGCCGGCGCCGATGTGCAGGTGGCCGTCCCGGCGCTCGATGCCGTCGAGGCCGGCCACGGCCTTGATGTCGATCAGGTGCTCGTAGCGCAGCAGGTCGTGGCGCATGGCCAGCAGCAGCTCGGTGCCGCCGGCGTACAGGGTGCCGTTCTCACCGTAGTGGTCGAGCATCTCGGCGGCCTCGCCCAGGTCGGCGGGCCGGTGGATGGCGAAGCGTCTGAGCGGCATCATGACTCGTTCTCTCCACGGGCGGCGCGCGTTGCGCGGATGGCGCGCCAGACCTTTTCCGGCGTGAGCGGCGCCCGGCGAATGCGCGCCCCGGTAGCGGCGTAGACCGCGTTGGCGATGTTGGCGGGCAGCGAGTTGAGGGAGGCTTCGCCGCCGCCCTTGGCGCCGTAGGGTCCCACCCCGTCGCGGTTCTGCACCAACTCCAGCTTCACCGTCGGCGGCATGTCGGAGAAGCGCGGCAGGCGGT
>JAPOPM010000029.1 GCA_026712905.1 Deltaproteobacteria bacterium | reverse complement strand
GCCGGCCTCGCCCTTCTTGGCCATGGGATGCCCGTCGATGATGGTGGCGGTGGACACCACCTCCCCGGGCACGCCGAACAGGATCGAGGTGATGTCGCCGGTGGTGCCGGTGACCGCGTACATCCCGAGCAGGAAGGCGAAGGCCTGCACCGGGTCCATTTCGAAGATGAACGGCAGCATGAGGGCCACCGCCCCGGGGCTGCCGATGCCGGGCAGTATCCCGACGATGAACCCCAGGAATATGCCGATCACCATCAGCAGGAACGTGGTTTGATCGAATACCTGGAGCAGTCCTGTGATGAAGGCTTCGAACATGGCTTTGTCGTAACGGGAGCGGTCGGTCCGCGGTTTTCAGGTCAGAGCTTCAGTTTCAGGCAGAGTTCGGAGAGCGGAGCCCGGCCCGCGACCGCCAGCGGCGGACGCGGACCTGAACCCGGTATCACTCACGGTTGATTCGGCGGCACGCCGCCGGCCTTTAGCCCTTTTCGATGAGGGCCTTGATCTTGTCCATAAGAGGCTTGGGAGTGTTGAGCAGATCGTCGACGATCTTGGCCACGCCGTCGCCACGCCTGGGCTGCAGATTGCGGTTCTGCTTCTTGGCCAGCGCCTGGACCTGCGGGTCGTTGTACGCCTTGGCAAAGGCGTCGCGCAGGGCCTCGACACGTTCTTTCGGCACTCCGGGCGGAAGCGTGTGGACGATGCTGATCTGGTTGGTGGCGTTCATCGCCCTCAGCATGGCCAGCTCATCCTTGCTCTTGCCCTGCTCCTTGGCCAGCGCCTCGGCCGCGGGCACGCCCTTCAGCAGCGGGTGGTCCGCCTTCTTCTCGCCGGCGATGATCAGGACCCGGCAGCACTTCCCCTCACCCTCGAACATGGCGATCTCGGTGCTGGCCATCGTCTGGAAGGTCGTGCAGAAGCCGTTGGCCTCGCCGTTCTTCACCGCCAGGCGCTGCGCGCCGCCGCTGGCGAATCCCGTGACGGCCTTGAAGTTGCTGCCGAAGATCGCGTTGAAGAAAATGGGCTCGAGGTGGGACAGGCCGCCCTTGTCGAAGCTCGACACGATAAGCTGTTTCTTGGTCTTCACCGCATCGGCGAAGCTCTTCACGCCCGCATCCGTGCGCACCGCGCACGCCGAGTTGGCCCGGAACGCGCTCGCGACCCAGTTGAACTCTCTACCGTCGAACCTGACCCCCTTCACGCCGCGAGCCTGTTTCATCACCAAGCTGCTGCTGATGGCCGCCATCACGGTTCCGTCTCTGCGCTCATTGTTGAACACCGTGTTGGCCGCCAGCAGGCTGCCGCCGCCCGACTTGTTCTGGATCACGATCCGGGGACTCCCGGGAATGTACTTGTGCAGAACCGGGCCGATGAGCCGGGTGGTGAGGTCGGTGGTACCGCCCGGACCATAACCCACGACAATGCGAAGTTGCTTGCCCTTGTAAAAATCCGCCACCGCGTCGCCCCATACGGGGCTCGCCAACAGCAGCAACCCTGTCATCATAAAGAGAATTCGCCTAAACATGCGTCCCTCCTCTCGAGTTAGATCGTGCGATTAACCGACTTTACGCTGTCCATGTCAAGGGCAAACCGCCGCCCCGGGCCATCACGACGCGCCTTCCTGCTCCCGCAGCATGTCCAGCGCCTGCTCCACCAACCGCCGCCGGAGCCGCCGCTCCTCGTCCGCGTCAAGGGACGGATCGCCGAACACGTGGGGAATCGCCCGCCCCGACATGATCCGCTTGGCGCCCGTGTTCTCCGACACCGAGACGAGATTGGTCACGTGCACCGTGGGGATGCCGGCTCTCTCCAGTTCCTTTGCCATCGCTGCGCCGCAGCGAGTGCAGGTCCCTCAGGCAGAGGTGAGTATGACCCCGTCGACCTTGTCCTCCTCCAGCGACGCCGCGATGTCCCGCGCCATGTCGGCGGCGGTCTCCACCGGCGTGCCGTTGCCCGTGGTGGAGTAGAAATATTCGTGCAGTCCGCCCACCGATCCCTCGCGCACCGCGTCCCGCAACACGTCCAGGGGGATCAGCCGGTTGGGGTCCTCGTTCACCATCGCGGTGAAGAAACCGCCGTGCACCGACTCGAAGTCATCCCCCGCGAGCCGCTCCCGTTCCATCATGCCGTAAGCGCCGAAGTGCGTGGACAGGTACGACTTGATGCCGTCCGGATTGCCCCGCGGCACCAGGCCGCCGGTGGTGACGAGCGCGATCTTCGCGTGCCCGAGGTCCCGGATTCCCGGCGCCGGCGCCACCTCCTGGAAGGGCGGCAACGGGATCTCCGTCTCCATCGGCCCGCCCGTGAGCTTGGCCAGCAGCAGGTCCACGGCGCGTTCGGCCGCCGGCCGGGACGCCCGTGTGTTCCAGCGTCCGCCGCGCGGCAGCAAGCCTTCCTCGCTGCCCGGGGCCACGTCCTCGCCGGTCAGGAGCCTCACGATCACGCGCGTCGAGCGCTCGATGGCCGCGCGCATGTCGCCCGAGGACTCCCCGGTCTCCACCACCGGGATGTCGCGCCGCACCAGGTCCGCTCCCGGGTTGGACGGCGACATGGCGGTCAGCACCGGTATGCCCAACTCGCCGCCCACCGCCCGGCACACCCCCGCGCACGCCAACCCGTAACGCCCCGAGCCGAACGCCGGCCCGGCGAACAATAGGTCCGGCTCCGCCGCCTTCACCAACTCCAGCAGCCGGGCCGTGGCCTCCTCCTCGTTCTCCGAGAAATGGTCGTCGCCGCAGTAGACCGTCGCCACGATCCCCGCGCCCTCGCCCAACAGGGACCGCAACAGCCGCCCCGGACCCACCGCGCCCTCCAGCACGCCCGGCGGCGCCCCCGCGCTCTCCTCCCCGCCGAGGCCGGCGAAGAACTGGTTCGTGTAGTGGACGATGCGTTTCATGTTGCTTCCTCCTATCCCGACCGGGCCGTCAGCGTCGACCCGCCGATGGGGTCGATGGCGCCAATGATGTTCTGCACCGGAATCTCCACCGTCCCGGCCACGTCGCCCTCGATCGCCCCGAGAAACGCGTCGCCGCCGATGACCCGCTCCATGGGCTCGTCCAGCCGCACCTTCTCGGGGCAGTTGCCCACGCTCACCATGGCGTCCGCCTGGGGCGCCACGTCCACCAGTGCCGGGCCGTCGCCGCCGGACTCCTCCTTGGCCACCAGCACCGTGCGCAGCCCCGCCTCCTCGCACGCCCGGCAGGCCAGCATCAGGTCCACGTCCGCCTGGCCGCCGCCGTCCTTGGTGATGACCACTGCGTCGGCCTCCACCACGTGCCGGAGCAGTCGTGCTGCGTGAAAGGCCGCGGCCGCCTTCTCGTCATAGGTGGCGTAGTGGTTCGCCAGCACCATGCCGGCGAACACGATGGTGTCGTTGTGCCGCCGGTACAGGTCCCGAATCAGGGGATGGTTCAGAATGTCGTGGGTGGCGTTCTTGGTGGGCTTGGTATAGCCGTCGTTCACCAGCGCGCCGTCCAGGATCTCGTTGGGATGCACGACGCTCGGCACGATGTCCTTGGTGCTCATGCCGTAGAAAAGCTTCTGGCGGCCGATGCCGTGGGAGTAGGCGAAGCTCAGGTATCCGACGCGCGGCAAACCGGACGCCGGCAACCGCCAACCAAGCGAGAACGCCTCGGTGCGCGCCGGGGCCGCCTCCTTCGTCGTCTCCGCCAGAAACACGGCCGCGCGCAGCCCCCCGCGCATGAGCGCCAGGCCGAACTGGCCCGGGTCGGCGCCTTCCCGCGCCCTCGGCAGCACCACCAGGCCCGGCATGCGCCCGAACCGGCTCAGCTCGCTGCCGCGGCCGCACATGTCGATGATGGCCTCCTCGGACCGCGGCAGCGAGCCGGACGTCACCACCGCCACGCCGTCCAGCGCATGGGTGCGGCCGAGGCCACATTGGTACAAGGGTCCGAGGCTGCCGGGAAATGGGCTGCCGCGCTCCGGGTCCTTCCAGCGGGGCTCGACGATGTCCACCACGTGGAGTATCCGGGTACGGTCGCCGGGCCGGACGATGCTCAGCTCGACGTCGTCGATGAGCGGCTCCGCCAGCAGTTCGGCGCGCAGCGCCTCGCGGTTGACAACGAGTTCGCCTTCCCGATATTCGGTGTGGGCGCCCCAGGAAAGGGACCGGACAGGGAAATGGGCCAGCTCGAAATCCACGCGACCTCCTCAGCCGGAATCGGCTCGTCCGATGAAGGCAAACCCCTGTCTACCAAACCCAGCCGGGCAGTGCGAGCACCGCAACCGCCCTCCTGCCCGTCACCATGAGCCCCGGGGCAAAGTCCGGGGCAAGCTTGACCCGGGGTCCAGCGAGCAGTGACCGGGACTTGAGGTGCCGAAATTGACCGATCCTGCAACAGACACGCCCGACGAGGCCCCGCTGGAACCCAACCTCCCCATCTGCGACCCGCACCACCACCTGTGGCGGCGCCCCAACAACCCGTACCTGCTCGACGATTTCCTGCGCGACGCCTCGGCCGGCCATCGCATCGTCTCCAGTGTGGCGGTGGAGTGCGGGGCGATGTACCGCGAAGAAGGGCCGGCGGAGTTGCAGCCGGTGGGCGAGACGGAGTTCCTGGAGGGCATCGCATCCGAGAGCTCGTCCGCGGGTACGCCCGCAACCGTGGCGGCCGCTATTGTAGCCTACGCCGACCTGACCCTTGGCGACGCCGTGGCCGCCGTCCTGGAAGCGCACCTGGAGGCCAGCCCCGCCCGGCTGCGCGGCATCCGCTATTCCACCATGTGGGACGCCTCGGACTCGTTCCGGAGCGTGCCGCGGCCCGGCCTGTTGCGGGACGCCGCGGTCCGGAAGGGCTTCGCGCGCCTGCAGCACCTCGGGCTGAGCTTCGACGCCTGGCTCTATCACCCGCAGATGCCTGAGCTGGTGGAGCTGGCCCGGGACTTCCCGGCGGTGCCCATCATCCTCGACCACGTCGGCGGACCCCTGGGACTCGGACCCTACGAGGGCAGGCGCGACGAAGTGTTCCAGGCGTGGAGCGCCGACATCACCGCGCTGTCGTCCTGCCCCAACGTCGTGCTCAAGCTGGGCGGCGTCGGGTCGCTCCGCTCCGGCTACGACTGGCACAAGCGCGAGCCCAGGCCCGGCTCCGCCGAGCTGGCCAAGGCCATGCGGCCCTACTTCGAGCACTGCATCGAGAAGTTCGGCGCCAACCGCTGCATGTTCGAAAGCAACTTCCCGGTGGACCGGGTGTCGTATTCCTACGTGTCGGTGTGGAACGCGTTCAAGATCGTGGCGCGGGGATACTCCGAGGCGGAACGGAAAGCGCTGTTCCACGACACGGCCGCAAGGCTCTACCGGATCAAGGGCGAAGCGGCCTGAGCCGGTGAGATTGGCACAAGAACCTTGAATCCGTCATTGATCCAGTACTACGGGCCCCGAATCGTCATCCAACCGGAGTCTTGACGCAGTCTGGGAAGCGGGAATGACGGACGCGAAACGACGTCATGGAGGCTACGCGAATGAGCAACGACAAGGTTCTCTACGAGGTAACAGGCCAGACAGCCTGGATCACGCTCAACCGGCCCGAGGCGCTGAACGCCATCAACGAAGAGATGCGCCTGAGCATCGTCGCGATGTGCGCCCGGGCGCAGGCGGACCGTAACGTGCAGGTGGTGCTCGTCCGGGGGGCAGGGGAGAAGGCCTTCACCGTGGGCGGGGACCTGAAGGAGCGCGCGCGGCGCAACGCCGACCCGGCCGAGGCGCAGGCGTCGCCGCTGGAGGCGCGTCAGGCCAGGCAGTTGCCGGGGAGCCCCTCGCCCATCGAGGCCTTCGCGTTGTTGCAGAAACCCGCCATCGCGCTGCTGCACGGCTACACGGTGGGCGCGGGCCTGCTCATCGCCATGGCCTGCGACGTCCGCATCGCCGCGGACAACGCCCGGCTCGGGGTCACCGAGGTGCGGCGCGGCTTCATGCCGGCGTCCGGCGGCACCCAGCGGCTGGCGCGCATCGTGGGCCCGGCCAAGGCGCTGGAGATCTGCCTGTCGGGGGAACTCATCGACGCCCGGGAAGCGTACCGCATCGGGCTCGTGAACAAGCTGGTAGCCGTGGACGAGTTGACGCAGGCGGGCGAGGAGATGGCCGCCTCCTTCGCCAAGGGCGCGCCGCTGGCCCTGCGCTACGTCAAGGAATCGGTGCACAAGGGCATCGATCTGCCGCTGGATCAGGCGCTGCGGCTGGAGTCCGACCTCGCCGCCTTCGTGCTCACCACCGACGACAGCCAGGAAGGGCCGCGCGCCTTTGTCGAGAAGCGGCCGCCCGTGTGGCAGGGACGCTGACGCGGCGGACGGCCCGGTGGCCACACTCGGCGTTTCCCGCCGGAGTCCGGCCCGTCCTCGCCGCTACCAGCGCGCCCGCAGCCGGAGCCCCATGTCGTGCTCGGGGTCGTTTTGACGGACAAGGCTCTCGCCGCGCGTGGCCCTGAGGCTCAAGTCGAACTCCACGGCCCGGCGCCGCGGCAGCGACAGGCGCCAGCCGACCATCCACTCGCGCTCCGTCCCGGTCAGCCCCAACCCCACTTCCGGTGTCGCGATCAGCCACCCGCCGGGCAGCGGGTACCCGTAGCCCAAGTGCGCTTCCAGCCGTCCCGGAGCGCCTTCGTCGTTGGTCACCGCGCGCACCGCGTCCGGGCGCAACAACGCCTCCATGCCGCCCTTGGCGGAAGCGCCGAGGGCGTGGCGCACCGACATCGCAAACCCCAGATCCGACGACGGCGTCGAATCCCAGGTCAGGGCACCCGCGAACCCGTGTTCCCGGAAACCCTCCGACTGGTGGTGCAACAGTCCCCGCGCGCTGAGCTCCGCCGTGACGCCCCACCCGGGATGCCCCCACACCACGCTTCCGCCCAGGTCCGCGCCAAGACCGTTCTCCATATCCCCGCCATCGTACCGCAAGGCGACCGTCACGGTCGGCGTCAAGCGCGCGCCGTCCCTCGCGTACAACGGCCGCGACGCCTCGACCCCCAGCCGCACCCGCTGCAGCGCCGCCGAGCCTTCCTCCAGGCCCGCGGTTTCATCCGAGCCCGTCTTCAGCACCAGGGCGTCCGTCGTCAGCGCCAGCTTCAGACCCCCGGCGGCGCCGTCCAACAGCGTACCGCGTCCCCCCAACGCTCCCATGAGCAGGTCCGTATCCGTGTTGCGGGTGTTTGCGCCCGCCGGCGTGAGCGACAGCTCGCCCACTCCGTACCCGGCTACGCCCCACACCGCGAACCGTTCCGCAATGGCGACGCGCGCGTACGGGTAAAACCCCGTCAGACGCGAGCTCACCTCTCCGTCCCCCTCCATGGACTGGAAGCCGCCGTCTCCCTGGCTCTGGGACACCACGAACCCGCCCGTCCAGCCGCCCGCCGTCATTTCGCTTCCGAGCATCCCGGTGAGGACCTCCCCGTCCAGCGCCAGACCGCCGTCCTCTCCGTCAAAGAGCGTCAGCGCCGCCCGGCCCCACAGCGAGGCGAGCCCGCCGCCGGTCTCCGCCGTGAGAACGAACGACGAACCCGTCAGCAGGTCACGCTCCCGGAGGGCGCGCCAACGATAGCCCACGAAGCCGTCCTCCCACTCCGATCCCGGCCGGCCGGCCGGGGCCTCCGGCGCCAGCGCCGCCACGGCATTCCCGGGCGCCCGTTGCCCGCCCAGCGACTGCCCCGCCAAGCTCCCCTCGAAGCCCAGCCGCGACCGCACTCCGAAACGCCCGGTCACCGCCTCGATCACCTGGTCCGCCGCCGTCCGTCCGAACCGCCCCAGCCACTGTCCCGGCACCTCCGTCACGCGCCCGGAGATCACCCCGGTGGCGCTCCCGTCCCCCAGGCGCGCCCCCTCCAGGTTGCTCAGCGTGACCGTGAACGCCTCGTCCAGTTCCTGCACGTCGTCCGCCAGCAGGGGCACCACGATTTCGGCGCTCGTTCGACCCGCCTCGATGGTCAGCGTGCCCGTGCGCTCCTCGTAGTCCTCCCCGGCCCGCGCCGTCCCGTCGCTCGTGGCGTAGTCCAGCGTCACCGTCCGATCGCTCACGCCACTCAGCGACACCTCGAAGACCAGCCGCCCGGCCTCCTCGCGCGCGCGTGCGTCGGCGATGCTCAGGGACGGCGCCGAGTCGGCCACCGTCACCACCACGTCGGGCAGCACCGCCCGGTCGTACCCGCCGCCCGTGGCGGTATGCGTCAGCCGCACCACCGTGTCGTCCACGTCCTCGTCCGGCGCGGCGGTGACCGTCACGGTCTGGGCAACGTGCCAGTTGTCCAGCGTGAACGTCAGAACCTCGGGCATCACCCGAAGGACCGTGCCCTCGTGGCCGGACACGGTCACCGTCACCACCGGCGCGTTCAGGTCCGTCCGCTGCCGGGCCTGTCCCCCGACGGCCCGTGTGCGCGCGACCGACGGATTCACCGGCGGAGACCCGAGGACCAGCGTGTAGCTGAAACCCGTCACGCCGCCTTCGGTCACCGTTGCCGCCACCGGGGACGGCGCCGCGTCTCCGGGCGCCGGTTCCCGGTCGACCATCACCGTGGCGTCCTCGGGTTCCGGTGCCGGCTCGTCGTCGTCCGTGATCGTCAGCATCACCGCCTCCGGCCCCACCACCCCCGCCGCCGTCACCACTCCCGTCACCCGCACCGTCTTGTCCGCACCTTCCTCCACGTTGTCCACCGCGCGCAGCGTCACCGCGCCCGTGCTCGCCGTCGCTCCCGCGGAAAAACTCAGCACCGTCCCGCTCTGCTCGAAGTCCCCCGCGCCCGCCGGCGCCTCCGCCGCCGCGCTCACCCGCACCGTG
>JAPOPM010000028.1 GCA_026712905.1 Deltaproteobacteria bacterium | reverse complement strand
CGCATCGGGCCGCCGATCCCGCAACCGACGTCGACCACGGTCATGCTCTCTCGCAACTCCAGCTTGGCGATCATCAACCGCTGATGCCGGACAATGGAGTCCTCCAGGCTCTCCTGCGGTGTCAGCGGCGCAAAGTGCAGGGATTCGCTCCAACCCCACACCATGAACTCGCTGCAGAGGTCGTAGTAGTCCTTCACCGTTTCGGTATGGTCGTACCCCCTCGCGGCCTCCGGCGTCGCCCGGTCGATCCAGCCGTCGAAGTGTTGCACGCGACGGCTCACGTTCGATCCGTGGTACGCCCCCTTGAGCGCGTTGGACAGTTTGCCGAATTGCATGACGGTCTGCCCTCCCCTACCTCAAATTCCTGGTTTCTCGGACAGGCTTCCACGCGCGGGCCTTAGCCCAACTTCGTCGGTCTCGGGGTTGAGTTCACCGGCGAGTCGCGCGTCGCGCGGGTCGGGATAGAACTGGGCGCAGTAGCGCCTGAAGGGCATGATCTTGCCGTCGGAGCGGGAGAGGCGCGGGCGCGATCGATATTGCTTGCGGCTCCAGATCACCACGTCCTGCAGGACGTCATGCCGTTGCTGGGACACAATGAACCGGTTCATGATGGGAGCGCGCCATCCCACCGGGAGGAACCCCAGGCCTGCGATCTTCCGCGCCGGTTTGCGTATCTCCCGCACCTGCGAGACCAACGACATGTCGATGAGGGTGCCGTCCACCGGCGTTGCGAGCACCCACAGGCGCGCATCGAGGCCGATGGAGTGCTCGCGGATTTCCGCGAATGAGTAGCCAAGCCCGAAGACATGGGTGGTGACCGAGGTGTCGAAGGTGAGGGTCGCGACCCTGGCGACGGTGCGCTTCGTCTTGAAGTCGAAACGACTCTCGAGATGGGGACCCTCCACGGACAGCTCCTGGGCGGGATTCACGTCTTCGTAGCCGTGGACGCAGCGCAGGTGCTCGAAATCCACCGAGTTCTCCGACGTCTCCTGGGGATGGCCGGGAAAGCGGAGGGTCTTGATCTGGAAGCCGGTCCAGCCGGTCTGGTCCGGCGGCTCCGCGGGCAGGCTCCATTGCGGCTCGCGCCCCCCGACCCCCCACCAGGCAAAAATAAGGCCGAGAATGTCCCGGGTCTCGAAGACCCGCAACTTCGCGGTCCTGGGTGGAGGGGCAGAGGGAGTGGCGACGCACTGACCAGTTGCATCGTATTCGTAGCCGTGGAAGGGACAGACGAGCCGGCCGTCGCGTACGCACCCTCCCGCGCCAGGCCCGAGGTCCGAGCCCAGGTGCGGGCAAACCGATTCGGCAACGCAAATGCGCCCGTCCTCGTCACCCCAGACGACGACGTTCTCGCCCATCCACGTCTTTTGCACAAGCGCGGCCTTCAGCACGGCCTGGCGCGTTGCTACGAAGTACCAACCCTCGGGAAACGGGGAAGGCAAACGGGCATTCGTGGCCTCCGTTCTCATCTGAGTGAATTTGTACCACTGTCGCGACCGCTGTGCTAGATTGATAACAAGTTTGATAAGCAACATTCGCGTCAGGAGGGGTGACGATGGCCCACTCGGCAGCCGGCATGGCGACCCGGCAACTCAGTCTGCCCGAAGAACTGCTGCTGATGCTCCTCAACAGCGAGTCCGGCTACTTTCACCAAGTACCCGGCTGGAACCTGAACTGCGCCGTCATCGGCGCGGTGCTCGCTGAGCTGTCGCTCGTATCCCGCATCGATACCGACATGGAGTCCTTGATCCTCCTGGACCGGACCGAAGTGGGCGACCCCGCCCTCGACCCGATCCTCAAGGAGATCGCCGAAGAACCGGTTCGACGGAACGCGCGGTACTGGATCGAAAGGTTCGCACCTCACGCGGACTCGATCGTTGACCAGACGCTGGACCGTCTTGTCGCCATGAAAATCCTGGAGCACCACGAGGGCGACTTCTGGACGTTGTCTCGAACCTTCGGTCAGACCGACCCGACCGCTGGAAACGGAGAAGGCACGGCGGTTGAGTTCGTCACATCGCGCATCACGAAGGTGATCTTCCACAACGAGATTCCCACCCCGAGAGACATCATCATCGTCGCCCTCCTCAACACGTGCGACGTCATGCGTTTCATATTCCAGCTCGATGACGAGTCGGAAAAGCGTATCAACGTCGTCTGCCAGCTGGAATTGATCGGCCGTTCCATCGCCGAGGCGGTGGCCCACAACCTTGCCGGCCCGTTGCTTCGCCGTTCCGCCCTGACCAAGAAGATCCCGGCCGTCCCTTTGCGTAAAGTGCTGCTCAATCCGCATGTTCGCAAGGGCAACATTCCCGCGCTCTTTGCGGACCTTGCAAACGAGTACGGCCCGGTCTTCAAGCTCCACCCGCCGTTCAAGAAACCCATGATCTTCCTCGCAGGGCCCGAGACGAATCACTGGACTCAGAAGCGCGGGCGCATGTACCTGAGAGCCAAGGACTACTTTTCCGACTTCGAGAAGATCTATGGCGCAAACGGAGTGTTACCTTCCCTGGACGGCGCCGACCACTTCCGGCTTCGCAAGTCCCTGTCGCCAGCCTATTCCCGCGGACGACTGGAAGGACAACTGGACCAGCTCTACCATCAGGCGCGAAATTTCATGGCGAACTGGGCAGTTGGGGACGCCTTCCCCGCGACGAGCCTGTGCCGGCGAATGATCAACGCGCAACTCTCACCACTCTTCGTGGGCGTCGATTCGCAGGACATCCTCGACGATGTAATGGCGTACAAGGAACGCGCGCTCAACACGCACATGTTGAAGGCCCTGCCCAAGTTCATGCTGTATACGCCAGGAATGAGACGCCGGGGGAAAGCCATCGACGAGTTACTGAAGCGGGTCCAGAGCGTCCATACATCCGCCCAGCGGGTTGATGCCGCCCGGGATCTTGCCGACGACCTGCTCAGCCTGCACGCGAGCGATCCTCAGTTCTGCCCGGAGTCGAACCTGCGTTTCGCGCTTTCAGCGGCGTTGATCGCCAGCGTGTATCTTGGCGATGCGTTCAGCTTCACGATCTACGCCATGGCTTCACGGCCCGAGCTCTATGCCAGGATCCGGAGTGAAGCCGATGCCTTGTTCGATAACGGGGATCCGGCCGGCGAGGACTTCAACCCATCCACTATCGACGTGACTCACCGCTTCCTCATGGAATGCCTGCGCATGTACCCGATCGTGCCGATGTCCATTCGAAACGTCATGAACACATGCGTGGTGGAGGACTACGAACTGCCGGTGGGGACACAGATCTTCATTGCCCAGACCGCGACGCACTACATGAAGGACGTCTTCCCCGACCCCTTCACGTTCGACATCGATCGCTATCTGCCTCCACGCAACGAGCATCACGGTCCTGGGTACGCCCCGTTCGGGCTGGGCACGCACACGTGCCTCGGGTCCCGGTGGCTGGAGCTGCAACTGGCGGCCAACGTGCTGATGGTCGCTCACCACTTCACCATCGAAGTATCCCCGGCGAGCTTCAAGTTCCGATTCAACGCCCTGCCGTCGATGAAGCCCAGCAAGAAGCTGTGCTTCCGCATCGCCGAGCAGCGGCGCGAAATACGCGCCTGACGCGTTCATCGCCACTTCCCCCGTCGAGATCGTTGGAGCTGCGCTCCGCCGCGGAGCGCGGCGCCTGATTTGCCCCCTGCGATCCATCGCATGTATAAGTAGGTGATTCTGCAACGCTCGGTGAATTGAAAGGGACGCAAATGTCGGACGGAGTCGAGCAGCTCAACAGAGACGTCATCGCGGCCGCCAGGATCCTGAGCCGGGAGGGACTGGTGCAGGGTTTCGGGCACGTGAGCGCGCGCATTCCGGACTCGGACCTGTTCGTGATCACGCCGCGGGTGAGCCTGGAGTTGGTGGAAACGAACCAGTTGGTCGTGCTGAACCTCCAGGGGCAGGTGTTGGAGGCGCCGGTTTCGCCGCCCTTCGAGGCCGCGCTCCACACCGCCATCTTCAACGCGCGGCCGGACGTGAACGCCATCACACGGATCCACGCGCGCACCGCCAACATCTTCTCGGTGACGGACACACCCCTGGAGGCGGTGCACAACCACGGCAGCTTCTTCAGCGGCGGCGTGCCGGTCTTCGAGCCCATCGACCTGATCTCGACGCAAGGCCTCGGCGAGGGAGCGGCGGCGGCTCTGGGCGATGCCGCCGCCGTGCTCCTGCGGGGCAACGGGCAGGTGACCGTGGGCCGCACCATTCCCGAGGCGGTGATGATGGCCATCTACCTGGAGGAAGCGGCGCAGGTGCTCTACGGCGCCATGCAGATAGGCACGCCGCATTATCTGCCCGGGGAAGCGGCCGGCTCGCGCCAGCGGGAGGCCTTGCCGCCGCCGGACATGGAGCGTGCCTGGAACTTCTTCAAGGGCCGGGTGGGGATGTAGTCACACTTTCATGGCCGGCAGCGGACCGGCCCGTGACGGGAGGATCCATTGATCACCATCGCCGAAGAGATGGTACTCCTCATGCTGGACTACGATTCCGGGTGGAACAACGTGCGGCTGCGCAGTCGCTACCGCCGCAAGGCCATCAGTGGCGCGGTGTTGATGGATCTGGCGCTCGAGAATCGTATTGACACGGACAAGCACCACCTCTTCGTCCTAGACCCGACGCCGAGCCCGGAGCCTGCCTCCGCCCACGTGCTGGCGCGTATCGTGGCGGACAAGGAGGCCCGTTCCATCCACGACTGGGTCGAGCTGGTTGCCCAGGACTACTCCACGTTGCACCCGCTGCTGACGGATCGGTTGGTACAACGCCGGATCTTGCTGCGCCAACGCGGCGGCCGGCTCTGGTTCCTGGGCCTCCGTGACGTGACCGACGACGGGAAACCCGTCCGGGACGTAAGGCAGAGGATTGCCGCGGTACTACTCAGCGACGAGTTGCCGGACCCGCGGGACGTCATGCTCATCAGCCTCGCCGAGGCATGCTCGCTGTGGCCCGCGTTGCTCGATGAAGCGGCCGTAACCAGGATCGAGCACAGGATCGCACAGATCGCCCGGATGGACTTCATCGGCCAGTGGGTCGCCCACTCCATCCAGGAACACCTGGACTGGTAGCAGCGGTCCTGGCCCTCCCACCCTACCACCCGTGGATTCCCGCCCCCGATCGGGGTCGAGGGCAAGCTTTCGCGGGAATGACGATCCCTAGGGTCCCTGCCTCGCGGGTTTTGACACAGCCTGTCCGCGGGAATGGCGTGATGGGGCGTCGCACAAAAAACGCCATGCCGGCGGCGGGCCGGCATGGCGTTTCCAATTCTATCGGCCGCGCGTTACGTCTGGCGCGACCTGTCGGCTTCCGGTCAGCCGGAGAACTCGACGCTGAGATTGACGGTGCCGCCGTCCTTGACCTCCACTTCCTTGGTCTGGGTGCCGAGCTTTTCGTGCCAGATCTGGACCTGGTACTTGCCGGCCGGGACGTCGGTGAGGCTGAAGGCGCCGTCGTCACTCGTCACACTGTAGTAGGGGTTGCCGGCGACGAAGATCCAGCCGGCCATCCAGCCGTGGACGTCACACTTGACTTCCATGATCTCCGGCTTGTCGAACTTTACCTTGAGCTTCTTCTTGAACTTGGGCTGCGCCCGGTTCATGGACTTGTTGACCTTGCTGTAGGTATGGATGTTGTGGAGCACCTTGTCCGGGTTGAGGATGGTGACGTCGGCGCCCGCCGCAACCGCCAGGACATGGGGTTGATACTCGCAACCGTTCTGGTCCAGGGTCACCGCCTTCTTCTCCAGCGCCTTGCCGCCCTTGACCTCGGCGATGTAGACGACCACGTTAGCGATCTTGCCGTCCTTCACTACCAAGGACGATTCGAACTTGGGCCTCTTGTCGCAGGCCTTCTTGTCCTTGGTGATCTTCAGCTTCTTGGGTTTGGGAACGTCGCCCTTGAACGCGACGGCGCCGGAAATGGTTCCGCCGGCGGCCACGGCCGACTGAACGGCACCGAATGCCAGCGCCGCGGTCATGGCAAACACCAGCGCGACGAGCAATGAGAACCTGCGATCCATTTTGTTGTCTCCTTCCACGGTCATAACCCTTCTCTTACTCTATCAACTTAACCCTGATTGCTCTGGCCCTCAACAGCCGGCTGCTCCGACGACTCCGCCGACGGCGCCGCGTCGGCCTTGGCCGCGGTGGCCGGCTGAAGGCCCAGCGTCATGATGTAGTCGGTCAGTGCCTCGATCTGCTTGTTCTCGTCCCCGCCCAGGATGTCCTCGGGCCCTCCGGGGTAGAAGGACGGCATCTTGGTTCCGGGCTGGAGCGTCTGCGGGTCGAGGATCCACTTCTCGATCCAGTCCGGATTCAGCCGCTGGCGGGCGAGGTTCAGGTCCGGCGCCCAGTCTTCCACCGGACCTTCGGGCGTCTTGTCGCCCTGCACGTGGCAGCTTCCGCATTCGAAGTAGTCGTCGGAGAACAACGTTTGGCCGGCCTCCAGATAGCCCGCGGGCACCTGTGCCTCGTCAACGTGAACATAGGGAATCTCGACCTCGGAAAGGCCGGCGAAGTAGTTCACGAAGGTATCCGCATGGGGACCGTCGAAGCCGAAGGTGGGCATGCGGACCTTGAGCCAGGGCCGGATCGGATCTTCCGGGTTCTGCAGGAAGCCGAACAGCCAGTTGGCCTGGACCTTCTCGCCCTCGCCGTTGAGCGGCGGCGGCGCCAAGGTGGGGTTCTGCTCGTAGTACTTGCGGACGTAGCCGCCCATTCCGTCAATCTCGTGACAACCGATACAGTTGTACTCCTGCACCTTGCGGCGGCCGGCGAGAATCTGTTGTGCCCGTTCGGCGTGATCGGCCTTGAAGGACTCGGGTACCTTGCGCTCGATGAAGCCGCGCAGCAGCACCCTCACCGCCTCGATGTCCTCCTCGGGCAGGTCGAAGTGGGGCATCAACTGCTCGACCCGCTCGGTGGCGTATACGCGCGGGCTGAGTATCTTGTTGTAGGTCCAGTCCTTCCAGGAGTGCTTGATGCTCGTGTCGTTGCCGAAGAAGAGCTCCTCCAACGGCTTGGAACCGAAGGTCGTCAGCTCGACGCCGATGCGGGACTCATTCTCCATCCCCGGAATGTCGTGGCAGCCGGCGCAGCCGTATTTCCGCACCAGCTTCTCGCCCTTGGCGACGTTGGCGGGATCCTCGAGGCGGGCCACCACCGCGGCGTCCGGCTCGGGCTTCTCGCCCAGCGTCATGAGGTACGTGGTCAACGCCAGCGCCTCGTCCGCGGAGAGCCGCAGGCTCGGCATGCGCGTTTCGGGGTTGTAGCTCTTGGGGTCCAGCAGCCAGTTGTAGGTCCACCGGGGGTTGGCCTTGGCGGCGATGTCCTTCAGGTTCGGCACCAAGTCCTTGCCCCCGACCCGGGTGGTGAACTCATCCTCGGCGAAACCGTGGCAGCCCAGGCACCCCACCGAGCGGGCCAGCTCCCGACCCTTCTCCACCATGGCCGCGTCACCCGGTTGGTAACCCTCCGGCGCGGCATTGTCCTTGAGCCAGGCGTCGGATTCCTTCCCGGAAACCGACCACAGGTACGCCGCCGCCGCCAGCGCCTCGTCTTCCTTGAAATAGAAGTGCGGCATCCGGGTATAAGGCCTGAACTCGCGCGGATTCTCGATCCAATCCACCATCCACCCGGGATCCAGCTTGGCCTGGACCTTGCGCAGGCTCGGCCCGACCTTGGGGATGTCGGCGTACCCTTCCACCAGATGACAGCCGGTGCAGCCCACCTGCTCGAAGATCTGCTGCCCCCGCGCCACCACCTCGGCGCCCTCGAGACCCGCGACGTTGATATGGCAGGTGACGCAACTGGCCTCCACGTCGTGGTCCTCGTGCAGCGGGTGCTCCCAGAACTTCACGTTGCCGTGGGCCTGGGCCGTGCTGTTGACCGCCTCGCCCTGTCCGTCATGACACGCGGTGCAACCGAACACACGCGGCGGATGCGCGGTATCGCCCAAGAACACCGTGCGTTTCGGATGGGTCGTAAGGGGTTGCGGCAGGTCGTCGAAGCCGGCGCGGTTGATACCGATATGGCACGATTGGCACCGGTCCACCCGGTCCACGTGTTGGTCGAAGTTGTTTCGGTCGAAGTCCTTGAGCACCACCTGCTGGATGCTGGGGACCTTGTAGAGAGTGAACTGCGGGAAGCCCTCCGGGCCTACTGTGACGATGGCGTTGTCCATCTGCCGCTGCCACTTCCGCTTGTCGCCCTCCAGCTCGTAGAGCTGCTCGTCGATCTTCTTGACGCCGCCCTGGACCTCCCGGATCTCCGCCCTCACATCGGTGCGCTTCTTGCGCGCGGCTTCCAGCGCCGGTTCCAGCGCGCGTTGCTGGGCTTGCAGGTCCTGGATGTGCCTGCGGTACGGGCCCGCGTCCTGCCCCAACTGGACCGCATGGTCGAACTCGTACCAAGCCTCGTCCAGCTCGCTCTTGACGAACTTGACCTCCTGGTCCGCGTCAAAGTACTCGACTTCGACCCGCTGCCGAAGCTCCAGGAGCTCCGCGAGGCGCGCGCCCTTCTCGCCGCTCTCGAGGCTCTCCACCTCGGCGGCGCGTTGCTTCACCAACTCGGCGTACTTCGGTTCCGCGTTCAGGCGCTCCTGCTCCTTGACCAGCGCGGCCGCGGCGCGCTCGTAGTCCGTGCTGATGAACTCCGCCTGGTGTATCTTCCACACCCGTCTGGTGATGTTGTCGTCGAAAATCGCCCACAGGGACACCACCACCAACAGGATGGAGCCTACGAAAAAGACCGTCCCGTAGGACTTCTTTTCCTCATTCGGATCTACGCCGCGAACCGCCATTCATGCTCCCTTACAGCACTTATCCGCATCTCGACTTCAAGCCGCCTTGCTCTCCAACACGCGCCCCAGCCAGAACACCGTCACGCCGATGAGGGTCATGATGATCTCTTCGGCCATGGCTATGCCCTGGAAGATGCCCACGAACAACGTGAAACCCACGGCGGCAAGGCCGAGGGCCTGAACAAGCTTTGCTACATAGAACATCAGATATTAAGCCAGGGGGTAACCATGATGTACTTGATGTTGAACACCAGCCGCAGGAACATCTTCACTGGAAGCCCGATCATGGTGATGAACAGAAAGGACGTGATCGCGAAGCGGACCACGCCCCAGCGGATCATGAACTCCTTGCCCTTGATCCAGACCACCCACTTGTAGAACAGCCACGTCGAGAACACGAAGTAGAACAGCACCAGGAACAGGCCGAAACCCGCCTGCACCCAGTAGTCCCGCAGGCCCACCAGGTAGGGCAGATCCACGTTGGTGAGGGCCACCACCTTGTGGGGGTCCCACCGCTGCCACGGCCAGAACAGGTTCCACCCCGGCCCGCGGAAGAACGTCCCGATGATGATCGTGACCACCCAGAGGATGTGGAAGCCGATGACGAAGGTCAGGATCTCCCACTTCCGTTCCTTGAAGGTGTAGTAGCCGTTGCCCTTGGCGTTGATGTCGATGAACGGGATCACCATGAGGCCGATGATGATGAAGGTCGGCAGCACCACCCCGGCGTACCAGGGATCGAAGTACACCAGCATCTCCTGCAAACCGAGGAAATACCACGGTGCCTTGGAGGGGTTGGGCGTCCGCGCCGGGTTGGCGGGCTCTTCCAGCGGTGCGTCCACCAGCAGAGACCACAGCGTCATGGCCACCAACACGAAGATGGTCACCAGAAACTCGCCCCGCACCAGATGCGGCCACGTGTGAATCTTGTCGTCGATGACGATCGTCCGGCTTCTTTCCTCGGCCTCAGCCATACGATGGCACCCTTTCCCTTAGCGATGAAACCCGTGCGCCGACGAACCTAGAGCGGAGGGCCGGAGAAGCCGTCCCGGCGGATGCGCCAGAAGTGCACGGCCATGAGCAGGCTGGCCACCAGCGGGATGAAGATGCAATGAAGGATATAGAACCGCAAAAGCGTGTGCGGGCCGATATCGCCGCCGCCGAACAAGAACGCCCGCGCGTCGTAGATCGGGTTGGCGCCGACGAACTCGGCGAAGGGTCCCTCATGCCCCAGCAGGGGCGTGGCCCGGGCCATGTTGGAGCCCACGGTGACGGCCCAGATGGCGAGCTGGTCCCACGGCAGCAGGTAGCCGGTGAAACTCAGCAGCAGGGTCAGCACCAGCAGCAGCACGCCGACGATCCAGTTGAATTCCCGCGGCGGCTTGTACGAACCGGTGAGAAAGACCCGGAACATGTGCAGCCACACGAAGATGACCATGGCGTGGGCCGCCCAGCGGTGCATGTTGCGCATGAGCATGCCGAAGGGCATGTCGAACTCCAGGTACTTCATGTCCGCGTAGGCGTACTGCGGCACCGGCCGGTAGTAGAACATCAGGTAGATGCCGGTCACCACCGTGAGCAGAAACATGAGGAAGGTCAGCCCCCCCATGCACCAGGTGAAGCGCATGCGCACGGCGTGCTTGCGCACCTTGGCGGGATGCAGGTGCATCCACACGTTGCCCGTCACCATGAGCACGCGGTTCCGCGGCGTGTCCTCGTAACCGTGCCGGAAGATCGACTTCCAGACGTGACTCTCGACGATGTCCTTCTTGAGCTGTTCCAGATTGATCATGATCCGTCTCAGACCTTGAGAATGCTGTTGGGATGCTGCTCATCCGGTTCCCCACTCGGCCCCATGCGAAACGTCCTGGACTTGTCCACCACGAGCTGTCCGTCCTCCGCCACGGCGATCTCGAAGCGGTCCAGCGGCCGCGGCGCCGGGCCCTCGAAGTTCAGGCCCGACTTGAAAAAGCCGCTGCCGTGACAGGGGCACTTGAACTTGCTCTCGGCGGAGAGCCAGCGCGGCGTGCACCCAAGATGGGTGCAAATGGAGGAGATCGCGTAGAAGCCCACCTCCTCGCGCACGATCCACACACGGAAGTCCTTCTTGAACTTCTCGCTCACCTCACCGATGGCATAGTCGGTCGGAAAGCCGGCCTTGAACGTCGACGGCGGCTTGAAGAGCACCCGCGGAAACGCCGACCGCATGAAACCGAAGAGGGAGACCAGGGAGAACGCCCCGAACCCCAGCCAGCCAAGGCGGCCGAAGAAGTCCCGGCGGCTCCAGATGCCTCGCTTTATTTCCCGTTTCTCGCTCGTAGCCATCGCGTCCCTACTTCTTCTTGAACCAGCTTATAGCGGCCCCCCAGGCGATGAAGAAAAGGCCGCCGACCATCAACGCCAAGCCCACCGGACCGAACACGAAGGAAAGGCCGGCGCCCAACATAAAAAACAACACGCCGGCGCCCAGGGGATTCATCGGCGCCGGTGTGGCCCCGCTCGCTTCCTTCCGTGGTTCCTCGCCTCGGATCAACTCCTCGCGCACCAGCGAAAAGGCGAGTTCCTTCAGATCCTCCCGCTTATCCGGCTCGACGGACCGAATCAACCGGCCAATGCGCTCCGCAAGCCGTTCAACTTCCGCTTCCGCCGACTCAGAGTCGGATTTTGAAGATTCTGAAGCCACTGAGAATAGGAAACCTGATTAATATATGGGATTCCGGATGTCAACCGAGGGAGGGAAGAAGGATGCGAGTTCCGCCTCGGTTCCCGGTCCTTGACGTCAAGCGGTACCATCCGGTAATGGAAATCGCCATGAGACTAACGACACTACTGATGGCTCTGTTCCTGGCTTCTCTGACAGCGGGCTGTTCCGTCGGCGGCGGTTCCGGCCCGGCTCCGGACCCGCCTCCGCCGCCAATCCCGCCGCTCGAGCCCGCCGCGCAACCGTTTGGCGCGCGGACGACCTTCGTCGACAACGTCCTCAGCGTCGACGTACGCTACCACGACGGCCGTACCCGGACGCTCGATACCGTCCGAAACTATGAGGCCGAGTGGGGGCTTCTACTCCCACAACCTTCGCAACCCGGACATACCAGCCGTGAATGGTTGCTCTCGGAAAACCACTACGACGGCAAGATCATGCTCTACGCCGTCGTCTCGTGGAACGACGCCGACCCCACCGACTACCTCGCGGCCGGATGGTGGCTCGTTTATCCGCCCGGCGTATCCTATCAGCGTGTCGGAACCGCCGCAATGGGGGTCTTTATCGATGGCCCGGAACTAGACCCCGCTGCACCGCCCGACGTTCCCTTGACCGGCACGGCCACCTTTGTCGGCGGTGCCGGCGGCCTGTACCAGTACTACTATGGCCGCGCATGGGGCGAGTTGGCCGATGAGTCCGAGTACACTGAATTCCAGGGCCCTATCTCGCTGACCGCCAACTTCGACGAAAAGGAAATCACGGGGTGCCTTGGGTGTCTCGATGAGATCGAGACCACACCCGGCCGCCACCTCTTTCCGATCGTGTCCTCGCGGAGTCCCGATGTCACCGCGCTGCCGGCCGACTACGACCTGCACTTCGCGGCGTCCTTTGACGCCAAGGGCGCGTTCGAGGATACCGACATCACCGTCACCCACCCTGAACGTACGATCGCGGCATTCGCCGGGACGTGGCGCGGCCAGTTCTCGAACGTGTCGGATGTCGACGGCAACCCGCGCCGCGTAGTCGGCTCGACCGAGGTTCAATTCGCCGAAACCGATGGCTCGTTCGGGCGCTTTGTTGGCATCTTCGATGCGCTTACGCCCGCGACGATCGAGCCTGATGAAGGGAGCCCGGTCACCGAGATGACGCCATAGGGCCTGAAGAACCGTCCGCCAGCCCGAGGACGTCCTGCATGGTGTAAAGGCCGGCGTCCTTGTCCGCGAGCCACTGGGCCGCGCGAATAGCACCGCGGGCGAAGGCCTCCCGGCTATGGGCGCGGTGGACCAGCTCGATGCGTTCTCCGATCCCGCCGAACAGCACCGTGTGCTCGCCGGCGATGTCCCCGGCGCGGACGGAGATGAGGCCGATGTCGCTCGTCTTGCGCTCGGACACCCCGTTGCGGCCCGGCACCCCTACCCGTTCCAGCTTGCGCCCCAGTGCTTCGGCCGCTGACCGGGCGAGGGCGAGCGCGGTGCCGCTCGGGGCGTCCTTCTTGAACCGGTGGTGCGCCTCTACGATCTCTACGTCGTAGGTGTCGCCCAGGCTCCGAGCCACCTGGCCCACCAGGCCCAGCAGCAGGTTCACCCCAAGGCTCATGTTGGGGGCCAGGACGGTCGGGGTCTTGGCCCCCAGCGTGCGGATCTGGCGCAGATGCCGTGCCTGGAATCCGGTGGTGCCGATGACGATGGGAATGCCGGCTTTGGCGGCGGCCTTCATGTGGGTCAGGGACGCCTCCGGCGTCGTGAAGTCCACGATGACCCGCCGTCCCTCGGCCGCGGCGTCGATGCGGTCGGTGACCGCAACGCCCAGTTGCCCCGCGCCCGCCACCTCCCCCGAGTCCTGACCGATACGCGGGCTGCCGGCCCGGTCGGTGGCTTCGGCCAGGACGACGCCCGGAGTCTCCTGGATCAGGCGCGCGATGGTGCCGCCCATCCGCCCGCCCACGCCGCACACGATAAGGCCCAAGGAATCTTTCATGATGTCACCCGGACCGAGGGGCTACTCATTGACGGCCTGTGCGCGCGGCAACAAGCGGGTCATGCCTGAATCAGCCCGTAGTCCGTCATGGCGCCCTTCAGCCGCTTCAGGTTCGGCTCGGTCATGGGCGTCAGCGGCAGGCGCATCCCCGGTCCGCACTTGCCCATGGCGGCCAACGCGGCCTTCACCGGGATGGGATTGGTCTCGCTGAAGAGGCACCGGATCAAGGGCATCAACTCGAACTGGATCCGGCGGCCGGCGGCCCAGTCCTCCCGCAGGCAGGCTTCCGTGAGGTCGGCCATGGCTCGGGGGGCCACGTTGCCGGTGGTGGTGATGACGCCCTTGCCGCCCAGGGTCATGAGCGAGTAGACGAGCGAATCCTCGCCCGAATAGACCGCCAGGGAGTCGCCACACAGCCGGATGACGTCGATGGCCTGGTCCACCGAGCCGGTGGCTTCCTTCACGCCCACGACGTTGCCGATCTCCGCCAGCCGCGCCAGGGTCTCGGGCTCCATCCTGGAGGCCGTGCGGCCGGGGATGTTGTAGACGATGAGCGGGATGCCGACGTGCTCGGCCACGGCGCGGTAGTGATGGTAGATCCCTTCCTGGGTGGGCTTGTTGTAGTAGGGCGAGATCAGCAGCGCGCCGTCGGCCCCTGATTTCTCTGCGGCCCGGGTGAGTTCCATGGCCTCGCGGGTGGAGTTGGAGCCGGTGCCGGCGATGACCGGGACGCGCTGCCGCGCCGCGCGCACCACCGCGTCGATCACCGCGTGGTGCTCGTCGTGGTCGAGCGTGGCGGACTCTCCGGTGGAGCCGCACGGCACCAGCGCATGGGTGCCCTGCTCGATCTGGAACTCCACCAGCGCCTCCAGCGCGGCGTAGTCCACACCGCCGTCCTTGAACGGCGTGACCATGGCCGTCATTGATCCGGTGAACATGTGGTTACTCCCTCTGTTGCTTTGCTCAAAGCCTCCAAGCGTCATTCCCGCTTTCCAGGCTGTGTCAAAACCCGTGATGCACGGACCCTACGGAACGTCATTCCCGCGGAAGCGGGAATCCAGGGGCGGTGGCGGGGCACTACCGAGGCGTTTCCCCGCCTCGCCACCCCTGGATTCCCGCTTCCGCGGGAATGACGACTCGGGGGGTTGGCGCCAATTCTTGTCCGGACGACGTTTTGACACCACCTGGGAAGCGGGAATCCAGGGGCGGTGGTGGGCTTTCGCGAGAATGACCATTCGGGGCGTTGGCGCCACTTCTTTAGCGCGCGGTCACACGCGGATGCTCCCTTGGAACACTTCCCGCGCCGGCCCCGTCATGTACACCCGGTCGTCGTCGGCCCAGTGGATCTCCAGGTCGCCGCCGATCAGGTGCACCGTGATCTTCTTCCCGGTCTTGCCGGTCAAGGCGCCGGCTACGCCCACGGCGCTGGCGCCGGTGCCGCAGGCCCAGGTCTCGCCGGCGCCGCGCTCCCACACGCGCATGCGCACCTCGTCGTGCGCCAGCACCTGGACGAACTCCGTGTTGACGCGGTTGGGAAAGAAGGCGTGGTGCTCGAAGAGCGGTCCCAGGCGGGGCAGGTCCAGCGGCTCCACGTCGTCGACGTAGAGCACGCAGTGGGGATTGCCCATGGACACGCAGGTGACCCTGTACTCCTTGCCGTCCACCACCAGCGGACGGTTGACGATACCGCCGTCGGCGTCCACCGGGATGTCCCGCCCCTCGAGCACGGGGCGGCCCATGTCCACCTCCACGCGGTCTCCCTTGAGGCGCGGCCGGATGACGCCCGCGAGGGTGTCCACCTCGATCTCGCGCTTCTCCGTCAGACCGTGCTCGTAAACGTACTTGGCGAAGCAGCGGATGCCGTTGCCGCACATCTCCACCTCGCCGCCGTCGGCGTTGTAGATCTCCATGCGGAAATCCGCCGAGTCGGACGGCCTGATGGTGAGCAACTGGTCCGCGCCCACGCCGAAGCGGCGGTGGCACAGGTTCTTCGCGATCTCCGCCAGGTCCGCGGGCGGCCGCTCCATGCAGTCCAGCACCACGAAATCGTTGCCGCAGCCGTGCATCTTGGTGAACGTGATTTCGGTCATGGCTCCTCCGGGGGCCTACAGCATCACCGGGATCTTCTCGCCGGCCACGAGGCCCTCCAGGGTCTCGCGTTCCCGGACCACGGCGAAGTCCTTGCCGTCCACCAGCACCTCGGCGGCGCGTGGGCGCGTGTTGTAGTTGGAGGCCATGGTGAAGCCGTAGGCGCCGGCGCTCATCACCGCCAGCAGGTCCCCGGGCGTCGGGGTCTGGATCTGGCGGTCCTGGGCGAAGAAGTCGCCGCTCTCGCAGATGGGGCCGACCACGTCGGCGGTCATGAGCTCGGCCTCGCGCCGCACCACCGGCAACAGCCCCTGGAACGCACCGTAGAGGGACGGACGGATGAGGTCGTTCATGGCGCCGTCCACCACCACGAAGTTCTTGGCCTCAGCGCGCTTGAGGTAGAGCACCCGGGTCACCAGGATGCCGGCGTTGCCCACCATCGACCGGCCGGGCTCCAGCACCAGGGTCACGTCCTGGTCCCCGATTCCCTCCGTCAGCGCCTTGGCGTAGTCACGCGGGTCGGGCGGCTGCTCGTCGTCGTAGCGGATGCCGAGGCCGCCGCCCAGGTCCACGTAGCGGATATCGGCCCCCTCGCGCCGCAGCGCCTCGACGAACGCGCGCACGCGCGCGGCGGCGTCCGAGAAAGGCGACGTGGAGGTGAGCTGCGAGCCGATGTGGCAGTCGACGCCCACGACTTCGATGTGGGGCAACGCGATGGCGCGGCGATAGGCCGCGGCCGCGGGGTCGATGGCGATGCCGAACTTGCTCTTCTTCATGCCGGTGGAGATATAGGGGTGGGTCTGCGGATCCACGTCGGGATTGATGCGGAAGCTCACCGGCGCCACCACGCCCATGCTCCCGGCGACCTCGTTCAGCGCCTCCAGTTCCTGCTCCGACTCGACGTTGAACATCAGGATGCCGGAACGCAGCGCGTACTCCATCTCGTCCCGGGTCTTGCCCACGCCCGAGAAAACCACCTTGCGCGGGTCGGCGCCGGCCTTGAGCGCCCGGAACAGTTCGCCGCCGGACACGATGTCGAACCCCGAGCCCTCGTTGACGAAGGCGCGCAGCACCGCGAGGTTGGAGTTGGCCTTGACCGAGAAGCACACCAAGTGGCGGGTGCCGGCGAAGGCCTGGTCGAAGGCGCGGAAGGCGTCGCGCAACCGTGCCAGGCTGTACACGTACACCGGCGTGCCCACCGCTTCGACGACGTCCCGGACCGGGACGTCCTCGCAATACATCTCGTCGTTCCTGTGCGTGAAGCGTTCTACCGTCGTTGCCATTCGATGCTGACCTCGTTGGACGGCTTGCTGAGCGAGCCGTCCGACAACACGACGCGGACCCGATACCGGTACACCCGGCCGGTTTCAAGTTCCGTGTCCGTGAACTTGTATTGAGACTCCTTGGAGAAACGTCCCTCGTCTTCCGCGTTGACCACGGCCCGCTCGCCGTAGGCGGCGTTGCAGTCCGGGCAATCCGCCGGCGTGCTCTTGCGGTACACCACGAACCCCACGAGGTCCGTGAGCGGCCGGCCGTCGCGAGCGGTCCGCGGATGCGACCAGCCCAGGCCGATGCTGCGGTCCCCGAGCATGAGGGTCAGGTCACTGATGGCCAGCGGCTCCACGAGGTCCGCCGCCCGCGGCGGCCCCTTGCGGCCGCAGCCGGTGACGAGGACGAGCAGGAGCAGCAGGCACACAAGACCGGCGACCCCGCCCCGCGACCCCTGGATTCCCGCGGTGACTCCCATCATACCCCCAGTTTCTTCAGTTGGCGGCGCACGTTCACGGACGCGGTGCCGCCGGGCGCCCGTCGGCGCTCGACGCCGGCGCGGAGCGTCAGGACCTTGTAGACGTCCGCGCCGATGTCGGGGCAATAACCCTGGAGCTCATCGAGCGGCAGTTCCTCCAGCTTGCACCCGGCCTCGATGCAGTGGCGCACCACCCGGCCGACCACGTCGTGGGCGGCACGGAAGCTGAGGCCCCGGCCCACGAGGTAGTCCGCCAGGTCGGTGGCGTTCATGAAGCCCTGCTCCGCGGCCGCGGCCATGCGCTCGCCGCGGACCTTCAGCCCATTGAACAGCTCCCGCGCCATGGCCAGGCACGCGGTGACCGTGTCGACGGTGTCGAACAGCGGCTCCTTGTCCTCCTGGAGGTCGCGATTGTACGCCAGCGGCAGCCCCTTCATGATGGTCAGGAGCGCGTTCAGGTGGCCGTACACCCGCCCGGTCTTGCCGCGGATCAGCTCGGCCACGTCGGGGTTCTTCTTCTGCGGCATCATGGAGCTGCCCGTGCAGTAGGCGTCCGGCAACTCGATGAAGCCGAACTCCTCGCTGGACCACAGGATCAGCTCGTCGGCCATGCGGCTCAGGTGCACGAAGAGGATGGCGGAGGCGGACAGGAACTCCAGCACGAAGTCCCGGTCGCTCACCGCGTCGATGCTGTTTTGCGTCACGCGCGGGAAGCCCAGGAGCTTGGCCACGTAGGCCCGGTCGATGGGAAAGGTCGTGCCGGCCAGAGCGCCGGAGCCCAGGGGCATGACGTCGGTCTGTTCCCGGCAGTGGCGGTAGCGGCTCATGTCGCGCTCGAACATCTCCACGTAGGCCAGCAGGTGGTGCGCGAACAGCACCGGCTGGGCGCGCTGCAGATGCGTGTAGCCGGGCATCAGCACGTCCTCGTTGCGCCGCGCGGCGCCCGCCAGCGCCTGCCGCAGCCCCTCCAGATTCGCCAGGATGCCGTCGAGCGCCTCCCGCAGGTAGAGCCGCATGTCCAGATTGACCTGGTCGTTGCGGCTCCGGGCGGTGTGGAGCTTCGCGCCCACGCCGCCGATCTTCTCGGTCAGCCGCCGCTCGATGTTCATGTGGATGTCTTCGTCGGCGATGCTGAAGGGGAACGTGCCCCCCTCGATCTCCTTCTGGACGGCGCGCAGTCCGGCGACGATCTTGCGCGCCTCGCCCGCCGGGATGATGCCCTGCTTGCCGAGCATTCGGGCGTGGGCGATGCTGCCGGCGATGTCGTGCCGGTAGAGGCGCCGGTCCACGTCCACGGACGCGGTGAAGGCCACCACCGAATCGGCGGTGGAGCCGGCGAATCGGCCTCCCCAGAGCTGCTTCTTCTTCGCCATGCGGCCTATGCGCCGGCCACCCGTCCGGCCATCTTGAGCCGCAGCGCGTTCAGCTTGATGAACCCGTCGGCGTCCGCCTGGTTGTAGCTCTCGTCCTTCTCGAACGTGGCGGTGACCGGGTCGTACAGCGACACCGGCGATTTCCTTCCCGCCACCGACGCCGAGCCCTTGTAGAGCTTGAGGCGCACCGTGCCGGTGACCCGCTGCTGCACGGCGTCCAGGGTCTGCTGGATGATCTGCCGCTCGGGCGCGAACCAGTAGCCGTTGTAGATCATCTGGGCGTAGCGCGGGATGAGCGAATCCCGGAGCTGCATTACCTCGCGGTCCAGCGTGAGGTGCTCGACGGCGCGGCGCGCCGCGTGCAGGATGGTGCCGCCGGGGGTCTCGTAGATGCCCCGGGACTTCATGCCGGCGTAGCGGTTCTCCACCATGTCCACCCGGCCGATGCCGTGGCGCGCGCCCAGACCGTTGAGCGCCACCAGCATCTCCGCCGGCCCCAGGCGCTTTCCGTCCAGCGCCACCGGATCACCCGAGGCGAACTCCAGCTCGATGGTCCGGGGCTCGTCGGGGGCGGCCTCGGGGGACGCGGTCCACATGAACATGTCCGCCGGAGGCTCTTGCCACGGGTCCTCCAGCACGCCGCCCTCGTAGCTGATGTGGAACAGGTTCCGGTCCATGCTGTAGGGCTTGTCCTTGGTCACGGGCACGGGGATGTCGTAGCGCCGGGCGTAGTCGATGAGCGCGGTGCGCGAGTTCAAGTCCCACTCGCGCCACGGGGCGATGACCTGGATGTCGGGTTTGAGGGCGTAGTAGGTCAGCTCGAAGCGCACCTGGTCGTTGCCCTTGCCGGTGGCGCCGTGGGAGACCGCCTCGGCGTTCGCCGCCAGCGCCACCTCGAGCTGGCGCTTGGCGATCAGCGGGCGGGCGATGGAGGTGCCCAGCAGGTAGGCGCCCTCGTACACGGCGTTGCCCCGCAGCATGGGGAACACGTAGTCGCGCACGAACGCCTCGCGCAGGTCGTCCACCACCACGTCGCTGGCGCCGGTGGCCAGCGCCTTGCGCCGCACCTCTTCCAGATCCTCTTCCTGGCCCACGTCGGCGCAGTAGGCGATGACCTCGCAGTCGTAGGTCTCCTTCACCCAGCGCAGGCACACGGACGTGTCCAGACCGCCCGAGTAGGCAAGCACGACCTTTTTCGGTTTCATGAATCTCCCCGTCGATTGAGTTTACGTTGCCTCGGCGAGGCACCAGACCATCAGCGCCTTCTGCGCGTGGAGGCGGTTCTCCGCCTGGTCGAAGACCACGGAGTGCGGCCCTTCGATGACCTCGTCGGTAATCTCCTGGCCGCGGTGGGCCGGCAGGCAGTGCATCACCGCCACGTCGTCGCTGGCCCGGGCCACCAGATCGCCGTTGACCTGGAACGCGCCGAAGGCCTTCCGCCGGTCGCCGGCCTCCGCCTCCTGCCCCATGCTCGCCCACACGTCGGTGTAGATGGCGTCGGCGCCGTCCACGGCCGCGGCCGGATCGTGGGTGACGGCGGCGTCCGCTCCCGCGGCCAGCGCCGATTCCAGGATCTCCCGGTCGGGCTCGAACCCCTCGGGACACGCCAGGGTGAAGCGGAACGGCAGCTTCTCCGCCGCCAGGAGCCAGGAATGCGCCACGTTGTTGCCGTCGCCCACGAACACCACGTGGCGCCCTTCGATGGCGCCCTGGCTTTCCCGCAGGGTCAGGAGGTCCGCCAGCACCTGACACGGGTGGTACAGGTCGGACAGCGCGTTGATCACCGGGACGGAGCCGTGGCCCGCCAATTCCTCCACGATCTCCTGGGCGAAGGTGCGCGCGGCGATGATGTCCACCAGGCGGTCCAGCACGCGCACGCAGTCGGCCGGCGTCTCCCGGGTGCCGAGCTGCACCTCGTCGGGCCCCAGGAAGAGCGTGCTGCCGCCCAGCTCGGTCATGCCGATGTCGAAGGTGGCGCGGGTGCGCAGGCTGGGCTTCTGGAACAGGAGGGCGAGCTTCTTGCCCGCCAGAAGCGGCCGCGACCGCCCCTCCCTGCGTTCCTGCTTGAGGGTGGCGGCGAGCGCAAGGACATGATTCATGTCCGCCGCCGTGAGGTCCCGCAATGTCCGTACGTCGCGCTTCACGACACCCGCTCCAGCACTTGTTCCAGGATACCCAGCGCCTCCTCGACGTCCGCCTCCGTCACCGTCAGCGGCGGCACCATGCGCAGCACGTTGGGCCCCGCCAGCACCACCAGGAGGCCGTCCTTCATGCATTCCTGGACCATCGGTCCGCACTCGCGGTCCATCTCCACGCCCAGCAGCAGCCCCTTGCCGCGCACCTCGCGGATGAAGCCGAAACGTTCCGTCAAGGCCTCCAGTCCCTTGCGCAACAGGTCGCCCATGGCCGCGCAGTGCTCCACCAGTCCGTCTTCCAGGATAGTCTTCATCACCGCCAGCCCGGCCGCGCACACCACCGGGTTGCCGCCGAAGGTGGAGGCGTGGGAGCCGGGCGGAAAGCTCTTGGCCACCTGTTCCCGCGCCAGCATGGCGCCCAGGGGCAGGCCGCCGCCCAAGGCCTTGGCCAGGGTCATGACGTCGGGCTCGACGCCGAAGTGCTCGTAGCCGAAGAGCCGGCCGGTGCGCCCCATGCCCACCTGCACCTCGTCGAACATGAGCAGCAGCCCCTTGTCGTCACAGAGTTGCCGCAGCCCGCGCATGTAGGAGACTTCCGGCACCACCACGCCGCCCTCACCCTGGATGGGCTCCACCAGGATCGCCGCCGTGCGTTCGTCCACCGCGTCCTCGACCGCGTCCAGGTCGTTGAACGGGACGTAGCGGAAGCCCGAGGGGAGCGGATCGTAGCCCAGGCGGATCTTCTCCTGGCCGGTGGCCGTCAGCGTGGCCAGGGTGCGCCCGTGAAAGGAGTTGAGGGCGGTGATGACCTCGCTCCTGCCCTGGGCCTGCTCCGCGCCGTAGCGCCGCGCCAGCTTGAGGGCGGCCTCGTTGGCCTCGGCGCCGCTGTTGCAGAAAAACACCCGGTCGGCGAAGGAGTGCTCGCACAGCGCCTTGGCCAGCCGTGCCTGGGGCTCGATGTGGTACAGGTTCGAGACGTGCATCAGGGAGCGCACCTGCTCGGACACCGCCTTGGCGACGGCGTGGTGGCAGTGTCCCAGGCTGTTCACGGCGATGCCGGCGACGAAGTCCAGGTAGGCCTTGCCGTCCGCGTCCCACACCCGCACGCCTTCGCCCCGCACCAGCGCGATGGGGAAGCGCGCGTAGGTGTTCATCACGTGCGCGTCGGTGAGTTGTTGTACATCCAGGTTTGACATGATGCGTCCGACCCTCAGCTTGGTCTTGCCGCGCGTGTGGCGCGGTTAGTCCCGAATCACCTCCGTGCCGACCCCCTGCTCCGTGAAGATTTCCAACAGCACCGCGTGGCGGTCCCGGCCGTCGATGATGTGGGTCTTGACCACGCCGCCGTTGAGGGCGTCCACGCAGCACTCGACCTTGGGGATCATGCCGGAAGAAATCACGTCCTTCCGGATGAGGTCCGTGGACTCCGCGATGGTGAGGGTGCTGATCAGGCTCCCCTCGCGGTCGCGCACGCCCTCGACGTCGGTGAGGAGGATGAGCTTCTCGGCGCCCAGGGCCGCGGCCACGCGGCCGGCCACCAGGTCGGCGTTGATGTTGTAGGTTTCTCCCATCTCGCCCACGCCCACCGGCGCGATCACCGGGATGAAACGGTTGCCCTCCAGCGAGCGGATCACCGTGGGGTCCACCCGCACGATCTCCCCCACCATGCCGATGTCGATGATCTCCGTGCTCTCGCCGTCGCCCGGCACGGTCACGTTCATCTTGCGCGCCAGGATGAGCTGCCCGTCCTTGCCGCTGAGACCCACGGCGGCGCCGCCGTGCTGGTTGATGAGCGCGACGATCTCCTTGTTGACCTTGCCCACCAGCACCATCTCGATGATGTCGATGGTTTCCGAGTCGGTGACGCGCATGCCGCGCACGTAGCGGCTCTCGATGCCCATCTTCCTCAGGGTCTCGTTGATCTGGGGGCCGCCGCCGTGCACCACCACCACGTTGATGCCCACGTACTTGAGCAGCACGATGTCCTGGGCGAAGCTCTGCTTGAGCGTCTCGTCCACCATGGCCGCGCCGCCGTACTTGACCACGAACGTCTTGCCGTAGAAACGCTTGATGAACGGGAGCGCTTCCAGCAGCACTTCCGCCTTGCCGATGAAATCTTCCACTTGCGCCACTCCGATACCGTGGGGCCTACAGAATGTACCGCGACAGATCCTGGTCCTTCAGAATGGCCTCGAGACGCTCGCCGACGTAGGCGGCGTCGATGCGCACTTCACGGCCCGGCATCTCCGGGGCCGTGAAGGAGATCTCGTCCAGCAGCTTCTCCAGGATGGTGTGCAGCCGGCGCGCGCCGATGTTCTCCATCTTCTCGTTGGCCTCGGCGCTGATGCGGGCGATCTCCTCGATGGCGTCGTCCCCGAAACACAGGTGGACCTTCTCGGTCTCCAGGAGCGCCACGTACTGCCGGATGAGCGCGTTCTTGGGCTCGGTCAGGATGCGCACGAAGTCGTTCTTGTCCAGGGAACTGAGCTCCACGCGGATCGGGAACCGCCCCTGGAACTCCGGGATCAGGTCCGACGGCTTGGAGTTGTGGAACGCGCCGGAGGCGATGAACAGGATGTGGTCGGTGCGCACCAGCCCGTACTTCGAGCTCACCGTCGAGCCCTCCACCATGGGAAGCAGGTCACGCTGGACCCCTTCCCGGGAGACGTCGGGGCCGTGCACGGTTTCCCGGCCGGCGATCTTGTCGATCTCGTCGATGAACACGATGCCCGACTGCTCCACCCGGCGGGTGGCCTCGCCCACCACCGTCTCCATGTCCACGAGCCCGGCCGCTTCCTCCTGGGTGAGCAGCTTCATGGCCTCGGGGATCTTCACGGTCTTGCGCTTGGTCTGTTTGGGAAGGAGGTTGGAGAACATCTCCTTGATGTTGGACTCCATCTCCTCCATGCCCTGCGGCGTCAGCACCTCGATCATCGGCGTCATGTTCTGGGTCAGCTCGATGTCGACGGAGCGGTCGTCGAGCTTGCCGGCCCGGAGCATCCGCCGGAGCTTCTCGCGAGTAGCGGGCGAGGGCCGCTCCACCGGGCTTTCGGCGCCTTCGGCGCTTTCCCCGGCGCTCCCGCTGTCCGGCGCCTGCGGCTCCGGCAGCAGCAGGTCCAGGACCCGCTCCTCCGCCAGGTCCCGCGCCTTGACCTGGACCTTTTCCTGCTCCTCTTCCCGCACCATCTTCACGGACAGGTCCATGAGATCGCGGATGATGGATTCCACGTCGCGCCCGACGTAGCCCACCTCGGTGAACTTCGACGCCTCCACCTTGATGAACGGCGCCTGCGCCAACTTGGCCAGCCTGCGGGAGATCTCCGTCTTGCCCACCCCCGTGGGGCCGATCATGATGATGTTCTTGGGGGCGATCTCGTCGCGCAACTCCGCCGGCACCAGTTGCCGCCGCCAACGGTTGCGCACGGCCACGGCCACGGCGCGCTTGGCGTCGCGCTGCCCGACGATGTAGCGGTCGAGCTCCGAAACGATCTCGCGCGGCGTCATGACCGGCGTCAGCGCCTCTCCGTCGGGCGCGCGCACGCTAAACTGTCGGCTTTCGTCTTTCATGGGATCCGTGCTGGGAAGGCCGCCCTTGCCGCCCACGCGAGGTCAGGGCAGTTCCTCGATGGTCAGATTACCGTTGGTATAGACGCAGATCGTCGCGGCCACCTTCATCGCCTCCTCGGCGATGACGCGGGCATCGAGCGAGCTGTGCTCGACCAGGGCGCGGGCCGCCGCCAGCGCGTAGTTCCCGCCGGACCCGACCGCGATGACGCCGTCATCGGGCTCCACCACGTCGCCGTTGCCCGACACCAGGAGCGACGCCTCGACGTCGGCGACGATCATCAGCGCTTCCAGCCGGCGCAGCATCCGGTCCGTGCGCCACTCCTTGGCCAGCTCCACCGCCGCGCGCTTGAACACCCCGCCGTGCTGCTCGAGCTTGCCCTCGAATTTCTCGAACAGGGTGAACGCGTCCGCGGTGGCGCCCGCGAACCCGGCGATGACCCGGTCGCCGTAGAGCTTCCGAACCTTGCGCGCGGTGTGCTTCAAGGCCGTGTCGCCGAGGCTCACCTGTCCGTCGCCCGCGACTACGATCTTGCCGCCGTGACGCACGGCGAGAATGGTGGTTCCGTGAAACATCGTTAATGGGAGACTATCGCGAACGAAGTCGTCGATGGGAACTTTCGCGAGGTTCCGTGACCCTGTCTGCCGGCGCGACAATCGCAGCACGCGCCCGAACACGGCAGTCTAGCACGAATCCCCCGACTTCGCAGGCCCTTGTACGGGCAGCGCCGCAAAACAGGGTGGGGGCGCGGCTACGGGTGCGACCAGGCAAGGTTCACGCCCTGGGATGCGCGCGGTCGTACACGGCGGTGAGCTGGTCGAGGTTGACGTGGGTGTAGCGCTGGGTGGTGGAGAGGCTCACGTGGCCCAGCAGTTCCTGGATCGAGCGCAGGTCGGCGCCCGCGTTCAGGAGGTGTGTGGCGAAGGTGTGGCGCAGGCCGTGCGGGCCCATGCGCACGGGGATGCCGGCGAGCCGCAGGTACTTCTCGACGATGCGCGCGACGCTGCGGGTGGTGATGCGGCCGCCGAGATTGTTCAGGAACACCGGCTCCTCCCCGCGCGCGCTGCGTTCCCAGCGCTCCCGCTGGTGTTCCGCGTAGTCGCGCAGCGCCTTCAGCGCCACCTCGCCCACCGGCACGATGCGCTCCTTGGACCCCTTGCCGAAGACCTTGAGCACGCCCAGGGAAAAGTCCACGTCGCGCCAGTCGAGCCCTACCAGCTCGCTCACCCGGACGCCGGAGGAGTACAGCACCTCCATGATGGCGCGGTCACGGGCCGGGAGGATCCCTTCGTCGGGCAGGCAGCCCAACACCCGGAATGCCTCGTCCACGGACAGGAACGTCACCAGCGGCGCCTCCTGCTTGGGGTTGGAGAACCCCACCAGCGGATCCCGGTCGATCACGCCCTCGCGCAGGAGATAGCGGAAAAACCCCTTCAAGGCCGCGAGCTTGCGTCCGATGGTGCTCTTCTTGCGGGTGTCGTAGAGGGTCTTGAGGTAGCCCCGGACCCAGCGGTTGTTGACCGCGCGCAGGGCGGCGTCCCCACCGTCCCCGGTGTCCAGGCCGTTCTCCTCCAGGTACAGGCGGAAACCCTCCACGTCGGTCAGATAGCCCTTGACCGAGTGCGGAGAAAAGCGCGCCTGGTCCCGCAGGTAGTCGCCGAACCCGTCGATGTGCCGTGCGATCTCGCTCATGGAACCGAACGCCTCGCAGGCCCAAAGCGCCGTCCCGGACGCTAGAGCGCCGGGGCGTACAGGTTGTCCGACAGGCCCCGAACGTAGTCGAGCGTCTCCTCCAGCGACACGACGTCCGCGTACTTCATGTGCATGTCGAAGAGATTGACCTTGTGCGACGCCTGACCGCGGTCGAAGGTGCACTCTTCCACCACCGCCACGTTGTAGTTGTACGAGAACGCGTCGATGACCGACGCCCGGACGCAGCCGCTGGTGGTGGTCCCGGCTACCAGCACGGTGTCCGCGTGGACCTCGTTCAACATGCTCATGAGCGGGGTGCCGAAGAACGCGCTGGGCTTCTGCTTGCGCACCACCACCTCGCCCTTCTCGGGTGCGATCTCCTTGACGATCTCGTTGCCCTTCTTGGCCAGGTCGTCGAAGTCCTCGGTGCCGCGGGAGTTCTTGCCGTGCCAGCGGCCGTAGGCCACGGAGTCCTCCTCACCGTGGCCCGTGGTGAAGAAGATCGGCAAGTGCTTCTTCCTGGCTTCCTCCAGCAGCATGGCGATATGGTCCACGCCTTCCCAGCCTTCCTCGCCGCAACTGTTGCGGAAGCGCTTGACCGACTCCACGATGGGCTCGCGCCGGTCGCCGACGAAGTTGTAGTTCACGTCGATCACCAGCACGGCCGGGCGCGAGCCGAACCCCGCCTTGGCGCCGTAGCCCGACAGCGCGAACACTTCCTTGTCACGGTCGGTCAGAATATCGTCCCATGTATTGGCCATGAATGACTCCTCTTCCCCTGAGAAATGGCGGAAACGCCCAGCGCTTCAAATCGCTCTCTTGTGATCCAACCGGATTATTCCCTCTGCACGGGGTCCCGTCAAGCGACAGGCATCCGGCCCGACAGGCTCTTTACCTTGACTTGGGAAGTTCCCGGTTCCATATATTAGTCGTCGTGTTGACAGATCAACTTCATCGCCCCTTGCGGGACTTGCGGATCTCGGTGACGGACAGGTGCAACTTTCGTTGCACCTACTGCATGCCGTTCGACCACTACGACTGGATCGACAAGCGGGAGATCCTCACCTACGAGGAGATCTGCCGGGTGGTGCGGCTGGCCGTGCCCCTGGGCGTGCGCAAGATCCGCCTGACCGGGGGCGAGCCGCTGGTGCGGCGCGACCTGGCGGACCTGGTGGAACAACTGGCGGGCATCGCGGGCATCGAGGACATCGCCCTGACCACCAACGGCTCCAGCCTGAGCCGCATGGCCGGGGCGTTGCGGGCCGCCGGGCTGGGGCGCATCAACGTGAGCATCGACAGCCTCGACCCGGAACGGTTCCGGCGCATCACCAAGCGCGGCGACCTCGACGAAGTCCTGAAGGGGCTGTTCGCGGCCCGGGATGCCGGGCTGACCCCCATCAAGATCAACGCGGTCATCGAGCGCGGCGTCAACGAGGAGGACATCCTCCCGCTGGTGGAGTTCGGGCGGGAGCACGGCTTCGTCATGCGCTTCATCGAATACATGGACGTGGGCACGGCCAACGCCTGGCGGTTGGAGCGGACCGTGCCGAAGGCCGAGATCCTCGAGCGCATCGGCGCCCGCTACCCGCTTGAGCCCATCGGCCGAGGCGAGGGCAACGCGCCCGCGGTGGACTACGCCTTCCGCGACGGCAAGGGCACGGTGGGCATCGTCGCCTCCGTGACCGAGCCGTTCTGCGGCACCTGCAGCCGCGGACGCCTGACCGCGGACGGCCGGCTGGTGACTTGCCTGTTTTCCCGCACCGGACACGACCTCAAGGCACGGCTTCGCAGCGATGCCGGCGACGACGAGATCCGTGAGTGGTTGGCCGCCGTGTGGGCCGGCCGCGCGGACCGCTTCTCGGCCGACCGGCTCCACGCCATCCAGTCGCCCGACGGCTACGATCCGGAACAACACGACAAGATCGAGATGATTACGCTGGGAGGTTGACGGCCGCCGTTTCCCGGCGCACCCGCGTCCCGTGCGGCCGGCGTGCCGCCTCAAGGCCGCTCGACCCGTCTTCTCAGGCTCCTCACAAGGACTTCGCCATGCTGCTCATCAACAACGAGACCGTAGAGGAAATCCTCGACATGAAGGGGTGCATCGACGCCCTGGAGACCGGCTACCGCGACCTTCTGGCGCAGCGCGCCGTGTACCGTCCGCGCATCGACCTCTACGTGCCCCAGGACGATCCTGAGCGCATGTACCGCTGGGGCACCATGGAAGGGGCCTCGCGCTCCTTCGGCGTGTTCGCCATCCGCATGAAGTCGGACATGCTCGAGTGGCCCGAGGGGCGCACGGTGGAGAAGTACTGCATGGAGCCCGGCACCTACTGCGGCCTGGTGCTGGTCTTCTCCGCGCGCAACGCCGAACCCTTGGCGATCATCAACGACGGCATCATCCAGCACATGCGCGTGGGCGCCTGCGCGGGCCTGGCGGCCCGGTACCTGGCGCGGGAGGACGCCTCGGTGGTGGGGATGCTCGGCTCGGGGGGCATGGCGGAGACCTACCTGCGCGCGTTCGCCGAGGTGCGGAAGCTCACCGAGGTCAAGGTCTACAGCCCGACCGCGGCCAACCGCGAGGCTTATGCGAAGAGGATGAGCGAGATGCTGGGCGTGCCCGTGAGCGCGCGGGACAACGTGGAAGAGGTGGTGCGGGGCTCGGACATGGTGGCTACCTGCACCGACTCCGTCCGGGTGGTGGTGGAGAACCCCGGCTGGGTGGAGGACGGCGCCTTCGTCACCTGCGTCCGCAGCAACGAATGGGATCCCGGCATCCTCGACCGCTGCGACGTGACCGTGAAGCTTGGCCGCGGCACCATCCACACGTTGGACGAAGGCATGCAACGCATCGCCGGGTACGCCTCCTACGTGGCCGGCACCAACGACGAGACCACGCGCATCGTGAACCCCGGCGTGGACCTGTTTTCGGGCAAGCACCCGCTGCTGACGGACCTCATGGGCGGAACGGTCCCGGGCCGCGCCAAGGACTCGGACGTGACGTTCTTCCTCAACGACGGCACCCAGGGCCTCCAGTTCGCGTCCGTGGCCGGCTACGTGGTGCACAAGGCCCGGGAGCTGGGCGCCGGCCGGGAAATACCCAGGGACTGGTTTACCCAGGATATTCGGGATTAACGAGGTAACGGATGCTCAAGGTCATTCCGGTTGAAGAGGCGGTGGGCCTGAGGTTGGCCCACGACATCACCGAGATCATTCCCGGCGGGCACAAGGGGCCGCGTTTCAGACGCGGACACCTCATCGCCGAAGAAGACGTGCCGCGTTTGCTCGACGTCGGCAAGGCGCACATCTACATCATGGACCTGGCGTCGGACGAGTTGCACGAGGAGGACGCCGCCAAGCGTCTGGCCGGGGCCGCGGCCGGCGACGGCCTCACGCTGACCGACCCGAGCGAGGGCCGCGTGAACCTGGTGGCGGCGCAGGACGGCATGCTGGAAGTGGACGAAGAGCTGTTGTTCCGTTTCAACGAGCTCGGGGACCTCATCCTGGCCACCCTCCCCTCCGGCGAGTTCGTTCGCGAAGGCACCGTGGTGGGCGGCACGCGCACCATCCCGATCCTGGTGAAGGAAGAGCTGGTGGCGAGCGCCGAGGCGTTGTGCCAGGACCGGTCCATCGTAACGGTCGCGGCCATGCCCGCAAAGAAGGTCTACCTGCTCGTGACCGGCAGCGAGGTCCTCACCGGCCGCATCAAGGACGGCTTCGAGCCGGCGGTGCGGCCGAAGGTGGAAGGCATGGGCTCGACCCTCGAGCCCGCCACCCTGGCGCCCGATGACCCGGACGTCATCGCCGGCCACATCAAGGACTTCGCCGCCAAGGGCGCCGAGATCATCCTGGTGAGCGGCGGCATGTCCGTGGACCCCGACGACCTCACCCCCGAAGGCATCCGCCGGAGCGGTGCCGACGTCATCTCACACGGCTTCCCCCTGCTGCCGGGCTCCATGTTCCTGATGAGCTACCTGGGAGACATCCCGGTCCTGGGCCTGTCCGGCTGCGTCCTCCACGACCCGGTCACGGCCTTCGACTTCATGCTGCCCAAGCTCCTGGCCGGCAATCGCGTCACCCGCGAGGACATCCTCCGCATGGGGCACGGCGGACTGCAGAAGAAACACGGGCACCACCACCACTGACGCACGAAACCGTTAGGCGAAGGGGCGCCCTGTGTTTCCAGGAACACACAACAAACGAGTGAGGAGTGACCCGCGAACGACCGGAGAACTCGTGCGCGGCTTAGCAGATGGATACAGCCCCGCCTTCGCGCTGTACCCTGAAGGTGACGATCTGATGTAGCCGCCGTTCGCTATACCGACGGACCAGCGCCACAACAACTCAAAGCGGGCGTGAGTGGTCTGTTCACGAGAGTCGTAGTGCCCACATCAGTTCAGCGCATGAGTCGCTCGTTTCACAGGACAACAAAGTGGTGTTAGCGTCACAACAACGAGCCCTTCGCCCTAAGCACAAGACCCTGCTGCTACTATGCTTAGGACTCGCCATATTCGAATTCATCGTTTGGCTCTCCATTGGCGCGTTCGCCTCATGGACCGCCGACAATTTCCGCATTGAACTCATATCCTACACCGCAAACGGTTTTGGTGAGATCACCATTGCACTCGCGACGACCTTCTATGTCGTCTTCACCTATGGCATGTTGGCGAACAGTGAGGCACAGAGGAGACACTCCACGGAACCTCACCTGGTAAAGCGTTGGCGTCAAGATCCCGAATCTACCGCCTATCAACTAACCAAAACGGCGTTATTCGCCGATAGGGCTCGCAGTTTGCTTGCTGATGTCGCTGCGTTGCGCGCGGATGCGATAGATGACGCGGACATGGCCACTGGGAATCGATACCTCATACTGGAATTGTCAAATGTTAGGCAGACTCCGGTGGGCTGGTTAAAACTCTCCGTAAGCGGACAACTAACATTTCCACACCACGCGAAGCCGATACCACTCGACGACGAACTGTTTCTGAAGGATTTGCACATCAGCCGCGAGGACAAAATAGAGGTGACCGTAGTCGACCTATTTCCGATCCCTCAAACAGCCGAACTGACACTAAACGTTGATGCGCTCGCGTACGGAGCCATTGATGGGGGTGAAGTGTTGGACGAATCCTCTGGTGGTTCGGAGAAAACGGTCGTAGGAGAATTTATCCCTCAACTAAGGGGACCACAACCTGACTTGGAAACCTCGTCGGACGGAGAGATTGATGCCCAATAACGACGAACCTATTCGCGGAAAGATCGCCCAGATCGTGACCGATACCAATGCTGTCATCAATCGAGGATCGCGTGACGGTGTTAAGAAGGATACGCGGTTCATTGTACGTCTTCATACTGGGACTATTGTAGATCCCGATGATCCCAACAACACGCTAGTTGAACTGTCGTTCACCAAGGCAAGACTCAGGGTAACAAGGGTCTTTGAAGCGATGAGTTACTGTACAATAGAATCGGCGGGTTTATCATTTCCTAGCCTACCCATTGTCGACCATCCTGCAGTTGAACAACCGCTGTTCAGTAGTGAGGACTGGCGTTTGCGGCGAGGTGACGTGATCGAAGAGATTGTGTATGCACCCCGCGTTCGAACCATGTAGGCTGACTTCATACACCGTGAACTCATGGGAGGTATCGATCTATCTCCAGCGCGCCGATACCCCCGAGAATGTCGACTAACCCGTCGTTCGTCACGATGTACGCAATGCGTTATTGCCGATAAAGCAAGATGCGGATCTCACCCTCCGGTCCAGAACGATACCTGTAGCCGATTTCGGGGTAACTCTTGAGCACCTGTGCCTTTTCGTAGATCCCCTCCAATACTCTGGCGGCTGCGGCTGGGGCGTCTCTTGCAATATAGTCGTAAATGTCCCGCAACCAAGTTTCCGCCTCGGTCGTCCATCTTATTTCTGCCATGAGCGGATACGATGTTCCATTTCCTTGTTTGATATCACATGGGCGTGACGAGAATCCGCGAGACCACGGTCCACCATGCGCTCAAACGCAAGCTCGCGCAGAATCTCCTCGTAAGTCGCATCCTCTGGCTGAGCCTCAATGACGTCCTTCATTTTCTGCTTCGCTGCAGTCATGCGTTTCTCCCTCGACAGCGTTTTGAATCCTTGAGTTCCTGGGAGTCGCGACCCGGGTTCTACCCAATAAGACAAACGGTATTCGCGTTACTCCTTGTACCAGATCGCTTACCGGTAGTCTCGCACCCGGGGACGCTTAGCGAGCTTGTCACTCTTGCAGAGCCAGCAACGGGACTTGCCGCACCCGGCGACTTTTTGGCCTTTGCGGAATCTGCCTGGCTGTTTGTCGCAGACGCACCCTGTATCGGCGCCCGCATGCAAGAGCCGGTTGTGGGCACGCCATACGTGCAGCGTACGCTCTCGTTCGACAGCCGCCCGTCGCATCGGAGCCTTACACGGGGATCTGCGTCACCATGACCCGGCCGTCGCTCTGGAGGCGGATGGCGTTGACGGTGCCGGCGTAGGTGGGGGAGCCGGAGTAGTAGGCGGGGATCTGTTGGTTGCCTACGGCGACGGCGCGGTTCCAGTGGCCCAGGGCCACGTAGTCGGCGCGGCTGGTGGTGAGGTTTTCCTGGCGGATCAGCCATGAGCCCAGGAGGATGTCGGAGTCGGGCTTGTCCTCCACGTAGTGGCCGTGGGCCACGGCCAACTGCCAGCGGCTGCGGCGCTCCGGCGGCTCGGGCAGGGGCATCATGTCGAGATAGTCCACGTGGGGCCTGCCCCATACCTCGAGGTCCAGATCGGGGAAGTCGCTTTGTTCGGCGGTGAGGCCGAGCACGTGCACGTTGCCGGAGTGGTCGAACTCGGCCTTGCGGTAAACGGAATCCGGGGTCAGCGGGTCGTGGTTGCCCGGCAGGATGACGATGGGCAGGCCGTATTCGGCCATGACCTCCGCCACTTCCTCGATGACCGGGGGCTTCTGGCGGTTGTGATCGAAGGTGTCGCCCGCGAGGATGACCAGGTCGGCCTGGTGCGTCCTGGCGGTGGACAGCACCTGGCGCAGCACCGGCACGTTGGCCGAGTCATCGTCGGTCAGGATGCTGTCAGCCCCCAGATGCAGGTCCGAGGTGTGGAGGATCAGGACTTCACGGGCAGGCATGAGTCTCGGCGCCCGTGTCGTTCTACTTCCTCAGCTCCGCGTTGATCTCGTCGAGATAGCTCGGCGACGGCTGCACCTGTTCCTGGGTGAGGTAGGCCAGCGGCGTGTCGCACAGGTTGAGGTCGTCGACGAACTCCGCGCGCTCCTCGTTCAGGTAGATGAGCCCGGTGAGGAACTTGTGCTCGGCCACGGCGGCGTGGAGCGCGTTCGCGGCCTGCATCCGGTTGGTGGGGTCGTAGTTGCGGCCGAGCTTGTGCAGCGTGATGCGCGACCCGTCATGCATGGTGACTTCCTGGTCGGTCCCCTCCTCGTAATCCACCTCGATGTTCTCGTAGGGCGGAATGAAATCGATGTCGTGGAGCGGGTCCAGGTGGTCCCGGATGTACTTGAGGCTCTTGGTGGAGCCGGAGTGGTCGTTGAAGGTGACGCAGGGGCTCAGCACGTCCAGGATGGCGCTGCCCTTGTGGGCGATGGCCCCCTGAATCAGCGGCGCGAGCTGCTTGCGGTCGCCCGAGAAGCTCCGCGCCACGTAGGTGGCGCCCAGGGTGATGGCCAGCTCGCACAGGTCGATGGCGGGGATGTCGTTGATCTTGCCGCCCTTCATCACCGTGCCCTCGTCCGCGGTGGCGGAGAACTGGCCCTTGGTGAGGCCGTACACGCCGTTGTTCTCGATGACGTAGGTGATGTTCACGTTGCGGCGCATCATGTGGCAGAAGTTGCCGAGCCCGATGGCCGAGGTGTCGCCGTCCCCGGAGATACCCAGCGGGACCATTCCGTGGTTGCCCACGTTGGCTCCGGTGGCCACCGACGCCATGCGGCCGTGCACCGCGTTGATGCCGAACGCCTGGCCCATGAAGTAGTTGGGCGTCTTGGACGAGCAGCCGATGCCGCTCATCTTGATGACGTTGCGCGGGTCCACGCTGCTGGCGAAGAACGCGCGCATGATGGACGCGGAAATGGCGTCATGGCCGCAGCCGCGGCACATGGTGGATTCCGCCCCCTTGTAATCCCTCTCGGTTAGATCGACGCGATTTGCTTTTGCCATGATTCGTCTACCTTCGTTTCGATTCCGTTAGTGGCTGCTTCACGATGCTGCTCGACCTGCCGTACGATCTCGCCGGCGGTGGCGGGAAGCCCGTCGTAGATCAGAATGCTGACGATCCGGGTGGCGAGGCCCGGGTACTCTTCCCTGAAGATGGCGGCCATCTGCCCGTCGCGGTTCTGCTCCATGAGGTAGACCACCTCATGAGCCTCCACGAACTCCCGTACCTCTTCGGTCAGAGGCAGCGCCCGCAGCAGGAGGTGGTTGGTGGCCAGGCCGGAGGCCTTGAGCCGGTCGCGCGCCTCGCGCACGGCCTCGTGACTCGACCCGAAGCAGATCACCCCGGTATTCACATCCGCGTCGGACTCGATCAACGGCTTGGGGACGTAGTTGCGCGCGGTCTCGTACTTTTGCCGCAGGCGGTCCAGCGTGTCCTTGTAGTCCTTCTCGTCCTCGGAGTAGCGCGCGTGGGAGTCGTGGCCCGAGCCGCGCGCGAAGTACGACGCCAGCGGATGGCGGTTGCCCGGAATCGTCCGCTGCGGGATGCCGTCGCCGTCCACGTCCAGATAGCGCGCGAAGCTCCCCTGCCGCTCAAGGTCCTCCTCGCTGAGAATCTTGCCGCGATCGAAGGGCTCCTGCACCAGCTCCAGCGGATCCGACCCCCAGAGGTTCATGCCCAGGTCCAGGTCCATCATCACGAACACCGGGGTCTGGAAGCGCTCGGCCACGTCGAAGCTCTTGCGCGCCAGGTCGAAGGAGGACTTCATGTCGTGGGGGATGAGGATGATGTGGCGCGTGTCGCCGTGGGAGGCCACGTGCATCAACTGGATGTCGGCCTGCTGGGTGCGCGTCGGCAGCCCGGTGGAGGGGCCGCCGCGCTGGATGATGAAGTAGACGCCGGGGATCTCCGCGAAGTACTGGAGGCCCAGGGTCTCGTTCATGAGCGAGACGCCCGGCCCCGACGTGGAGGTCATGGCGCGCGCGCCCATCCATCCGGCGCCCGCCACCATGTTGGTGGCGGCGATCTCGTCCTCGGCCTGGATCACGGCGTAGGTGTTCTTGCCGTCCTTGTCCTTGCGCAGCCGCGGCAGGTAACGCTCCAGCGCCTCGGCCAGGGAGCTCGACGGGGTAATGGGATACCAGGCGCAGAACGTGACCCCGCCGTAGATCGCGCCCAGCGCGCATGCCGTGTTGCCCTCGGTGACGATCTTGCCCTCGTTCCCGCCCGGGATCGTCTCCAGCATGGCGATGGACTGGCTCAGGTTGTTGTCGCGCATGTGGTCGTAGCCGAGCTGGATGCAGAGGAGGTTGGACTCGATGACCGCGGGCTTGTTGCCGAAGGTGTCGCTCAGCACCTCGCGGATGGTCTCCATGTTGATGCCGAAGAGATAGGCGAGGGCGCCGACGTACAGCATGTTGCGCTGCTTGGCGCGCAACGGACCGGCCTCCACGTGCTTCTGAACGAGGGCGTTGGCCGGGACGCCTACGTACTGGACGCCGTCGCGCTTCAGGTTGTCGGCCAACGGCTTGGTGTCGTCGTAGATGATCAGGCCGCCGTCGCGCACCCGGTAGATGTCCTTGTCCGAGGTGTCGTCGTTGAACATCACCATGACGTCGATGACGTCCTTGCGCCCCAGATACCCGTCGCCGTTGGCACGGATCTGGTACCACGTGGGCAGCCCCTGGATATTGGATGGGAACATGTTCTTGGAGGAGCAGGGGATGCCCATCTTGAAGATGGACTTGAACAGGATGTTATTGGACGAAGCACTCCCGGAACCGTTGGCGGTCGCGATGCTAATGCTCAGATCGTTCACAACGGGCATGTTGTTCTCCATTGTTGGGGGAGACAGTGATGGCTGTCTATCATAACAACAGAACCTAAACTAAACAAGCACTTAACCGGCTTCCACCGGCGGAAACCGGCCCCTTGGCCGGGTTGTTGCAGGTCAATGGTTACCCTGGGGTATAGTTCTCTTCCGATTCCCAGAACTCTTCGATCTCCCTCCAGGCCTTGCGTACGGCGTCGTCGATATCCAGTGCCTTGGCGTATTGCACCACGTCGGCCATGGAGACGATGCCGGCCAGGGCGCCGTCGGCACCGCCCACCGGCAGGTGACGGAAGCCGTTCTCGCGCATGGTGGCCAGCACTTCCTGCACCGGGGCCGACCCCGGCATGACCAAGGGGTCGGCGGTCATCACCTCGGCCACCGGCACCTGTCCCATGTCGCCGTCCTCCAGCGCCACCCGCTTCAGCACGTCGCGCTCGGTGAAGATGCCGGCGATCTTGCCGTCCGCCAGCACCATGACACTGCCCAGATGATCGTGCACCAGCTTGTCGATGACCACGGTGACGGGCGTGTCCGCCTCCACGGTGGGGATCGAACCGGAGACGATGTCGCCCACCGTGCGGGAATCGTGCATGTCGGCGCCAAGCTCCACCACCAGGTTGAGGACACGGCGCATCGACACCAGCCCCACCATGCGCTTGTCGTCGCCGTAGACCAGCAGGTGCCGGTAGCGCCCCTTGTACATCCGCCCCAGCACGTCGACGATGGTCGTGCCCTGCGGCACTCCCTGGATCGGGGTGGTCATGACCCGGCGCACCGGAGTCTTGTGCACATCGAGGATCCGGTTCATCACCCGCCGCAGGATATCCTGCTCGGTGAAGATGCCCGCCGCCTCGTCGTTCTCGGTGATGACGACCCGCCCCACCCTGCGGTCCACCATGAGCTGCGTCACCTCGCGGATGGTGCTCGAAGGCTCGGCGGTGATCACCGCGGTCGTCATGATCTCGCTTACCTTGTTCGTCAGCATGGGAACCTCCAAGGCGCCGCCACCGAGCGTGGCGGGCCAAAGCGTTGCCTCGGTGTCCCGTCCCTTATACCATTGATTCCACGGGACAGGGCGCCAAGGAAAACCATCAAAGCACAGCGCCCCGCCTTACGCAATTTCCCATGGAAACGCTCATCGCCGGACTGTTCGTGGCCTTCCTCCTGACGGAGTTGGCCATCGAGTCCCTGCTCAACGAAGCCAACATGCGGCACCTGCGACGGCAGTGGCGCGAGGGCCGGCTGCCGGATGTCTTCGCAACGCGCCTCAGCGATGAAACATACGAGAAATCAATACGTTACGCCTTAGCCCACGGGCGCTTCGCGCGCTGGTCCGGCGCCTGCGGAGCGGTGCTGACGCTGGTGGTCCTGTTCGGCGGGGTGTTGCCGTGGCTGGACCGGCTGGCGGGACGGGCGGGGGCGCTCGTTCCCCTGGCCGAAGCCCCCGGGATCCTGTTCTGCCTCGGCGTGGGCGGGTTCTTCGCGCTCCTGTCGCTGCCGCTCAAGGTCTACGCCACGTTCGTGCTCGAGGAACGCTTCGGCTTCAACAAGACCGACCCGCGCACCTTCATCACGGACCGGGTCAAGGGGATCGTGCTCGCCGTGGTGCTGGGGGCGCCGTTCCTCTACGGCGTGCTGTGGCTCATGAAGGCCACCGGAACCCACTGGTGGGTGTACGTCTTCGTTTTCATCTTCGCGTTCCAGGCTCTGATGCTGGTGCTCTACCCCACCCTCATCGCGCCGCTCTTCAACCGCTTCGAACCAGTGGCGGACGGCTCGTTGCGGGACGCCATCGCGGAGCTGGCCGCACGGGTCGGGCTGCGCACCAGCGGCATCTTCACCATGGACGGGTCGAAACGGTCCGGCCACTCCAACGCCTATTTCACCGGGCTGGGGAAGGCCAAGCGCATCGTCCTGTTCGACACGCTGCTGGAGCAACTGAGCCGGCCGCAGCTCCTGTCCGTGCTGGCCCACGAGATGGGCCACTACAAGATGCGGCACGTGCTCAAGAACCTGGGCCTGAGCGCGCTCTTTCTCGTCGGCGGACTGTGGGTGCTCAGCGTGCTCCTCGACTACGCGCCCCTGTTCCGGGCCTTCGGCCTGGAACAGCCCGCGCACCACACGGCGCTGGTGATCTTCTCTCTGGTCTCCGGGCCGTTTACATTCTGGCTGGGGCCGGTTATGAACCACCTTTCGCGCCGGCACGAGTACGAGGCCGACGCTTTCGCGGTGCGGCTGCTGGACGACGGCCGCCCGCTCGAAGAGGCGCTGGTCTCGCTGACCGTCAACAACCTGAGCAATCCGACGCCGCATCCCTGGTACTCGGCCTATCACGCATCGCACCCCGCCACGGTAGAGCGGGTGCAAGCCATCCGGGAGGCGGCGACCACGAGGACCCCATGACACGCATACTCGACAACGACGACGTCCGTCAGGCCATGAACATCGACGAATGCCTGGAGGCCATGGCCACCGCCTACCGGGACCTTCCCGAAGGGCGGTCGGTGAACCGCCCCACGACCCACATCTACACGCACCACAACATGGCCGAGGCCTCCTACAGCTTCAAATCCGTGGAGGGAGCGGTGGAGCGGTTCGGCACCCTGGCCCTGCGGGTGACCTCGGACGTGGTGCGCGAGGAGACCTACAACGGCTCGGTGCGGCTGGAGAAGCTGCCGCTGGCCGGACGTGGGCTGTTTCTCGGGCTGGTGCAGTTGTACAGCCTGGAGAACGGCGAGCTCATGGGCATCATGCCGGACGGGGTCATCCAGCAGACGAGGGTGGCCATCACCAGCGCCCTGGGCGCCCAGGCGCTGTGCCGGCCGGAAGCCGCCCGGCTGGGGCTCATCGGCACCGGCGGCCAGGCGCGCGCCCACTTCCGCCTGCTGACCCACGTGCTCCCCATCAAGACGGTCAAGGTGTACAGCCCGCGGGCCGAGCACCGCGAGGCCTTCGCCGAGGAGATGGGCACCGACGGCGTCGAGGTGGAACCCACGGGCAGCGTCGCGTCGGCCATCGCCGGCTGCGACATCATCTGCACGGCCACCAGCACCTCGTCCCCCATCATCACCGGCGACATGCTGGAGGCCGGCGTGCACTACAACGCCATCCGCGAGTTCGAGCACGACGACACTGTCTTCGACAAGGCGGACGTCACCGGCATCCATACCCGCATGGGCGGTATACGGCACCACCTGCCGCCCGGCGTGGACCACCTGCCAGGCATCCGGCAAGAAGAGCCCCGGGACTGGAGCGTCTACCCGGAGATCTCCGACTTCCTCGCCGGACGCGCCTCCGGCCGCACCAACGCGGACCAGACCACCTTCTTCCTCAACAACATCGGCGTCGGCGTCCAGTTCGCGGCCATGGGCCACTGTATCCTGAAGGCCGCCGAGAAGATGGGCTTGGGCAAGGAAATTTCCACCGACTGGTTCCTGCAGGACATCAAGCCCTGACCGGGACGGCTTGACGGAGTACGGCTTGACGCGGCGCGGCGCGACGAAGCAGGGCTTGACGCTTGACTGGTCGGCGCAGCCCGGCGCGACGCGACTCAACTCAGCGTCGGACGGCCGCGGCGAGGAGCCGTTCTCCCTCTACGTCCATATCCCCTACTGCGTCAGCAAGTGCCCCTACTGCGACTTCAACTCCCACGTCGCGGCGCGGATCCCGGAAGAGGAGTACACGCGGGCGCTGGTGCGGGAACTGCGCCACTACTCCGAATCGGAGGCATGGGACGGCCGGCCGGTGAAAAGCGTCTTCTTCGGCGGCGGCACGCCGTCGACCTTCCAGGGGAGCAGCATCGGTGCGGTCCTCAACGAAACCGCCAAGCTGTTCGGTTTCGCCGAGCGCGCCGAGATCACACTCGAAGCCAACCCCGGCGTGGTCGATGCCGGCCGCTTCCGCGACTATCGGACCAGCGGCGTCAACCGCATCAGCATCGGAGCCCAGAGCTTCCAGCCGGAGTTGTTACGGTTCCTCGGCCGCGTCCACAGCGCGGACGAGACGTGCCAAGCCCTTGGCGGCATCCGTGAAGCCGGCTTCGACAACTTCAGCCTCGACCTGATCTACGGCATTCCGGGCCAGACCGTCGACGGCGTGAGCCGGGACCTCTCACAGGCACTGGAATTCGACCCCCCGCACCTGTCCGCCTACAACCTCACCATCGAGGAAGGCACGCCCTTTCACGCGCGCTACCGCCAGGGCCTGTTGCGTCCGCTGGACGAGGAAGTCGAGATCGAGATGGCCGAGCGCGTCCAGCACACGCTGGCACAGGCCGGCCTGGAGCGTTACGAGATCTCCAACTACGCCCACCCCGGCCTGGAGTCCCGTCACAACATCAACTACTGGAACGGCGGCGACTACCTGGGCATCGGCGCCGGCGCCCACAGCTACCACCGCCGGTCGGACGACCCACTGGGAGAACGCTGGCAGAACGAGCGCTTGCCGACCGGCTACATGCGGCTTGCGACCGAGGCGAGCCACGCGGTGACCGAGCGGGAGAGGCCGGAACTGCGACAGGCCATGGCGGAATGCCTGTTTACCGGGCTGCGGATGATCGGCGGGGTTTCGGTGCCGGAGTTTGAGCGGCGATTCGCGGCGGCGCCCGAGGACGCTTTTCCGGAAATCACCGAGTGGTTGTCGGAGCGTTTGCTGGTGGAAGAAGAACACCACCTCCGGTTCGCGCCACGAGGTTTGCTGCTGGCCAATGAGCTCTTCGTCCGGCTTATATAATCGGCTGCACTGACCGATAGTGACCTCAGAGGGGAGTGAGACTTGACTGCAACTACCCCACTGGATCACAATATACAGACGGTAGCCGAGACCCCGACATTCACGCAACAGGCCGAAATGCGATTCAGCAAAAGATGAATTGCGCGGCCGCACTCAAGTCAACCGGCAAGTAGCTATCATGACCACATTCGGCGATGATCTGATCCAGGCCCTCAACGAAGCTCTCGCCCACGCGAAGGGTCACGGTCCTGGCGTCGTGCACGCACCGGTGACCCCCCGTGAGATCCGCAGGCGGGCGAAGCTAACCCAGGCCCAGATGGCACCCCTGATGGGCATGAGCCTTTCCGGCTACCGGAAGTGGGAGCAGGGAACTCGGCGCGTCAGCGGCCCCGCGGCTAACCTCTTCCGCGTGATTGAGAGAGAACCGGAGGCGGTAAACGTGCGTTGCTTGCCTCCTGAACGAACAAGACGGGAGGTTTCGTCGGCTGTCCGGGGCCTTCGGCGCCCATAGTGCACCAAGCACGGTCCCCCGTTGACGGACTTAGTCCATAATGATGCTGGAGTCGACAATGTCATCCACTACGTATACCATTACGGAGGCACGCGCCCGTATTTCCGAGCTGCTGCGCCGCGCCAAGGCCGGCGAAGAGATCGTCATCACGAAGGGCCAGGAACCACAGGCCCGGATACTGCCCCTTGCCACTTCCGGCCGACGGGAAGCCGCACCTCTTCGGCACCTCCACCTTCCGGATGATCTTTTTGACCATGACGACGCAGAACAGGCTTCGCGGAGAACCCCACGGCGAAACCCTTCGGAAACGATTTCGACTATCCGTACCAGCGGTTGAAAACGTCCGTAACCCTCCTCATAATCAAGAGAGATTTTGGCCCCCAAATGGGAACGTTCGATGAGCACCGTTCTCGACGACGTCACCACTGAATCCATCGATGCGGCCCACATCCAGAGCCGCTTCGACGACTGGGAGAGCGTCTGGACGGGCTCTACACTGCGATCGGCGCTTCGCGCCGGTTATCCGGCTTGAGTTTCGAGAACCGGCTCACCCTTCTTGTCGAAAAGGGAAGCGACGAGTGGAAAAGGACAATGCAGCATTACAATGTACGGAACCAGATTGCACACGGCGCGCTCCGTTCCGAAGGAATAGACGTCTCCAGGGTAATCGACGGCTTCCTTCGCGTTCAGGAATCGCTTGCACGGGATTGATCAGACGCGTCTGCAAAGACGTTTACACATGCCGACTCGTACTTCGATGCTCCGTGTTAGCCTGGACAGTGTGGTGCGCGATCTTGAATGGACAGCGCCAAGTCACTTGGAGATACGCGACACAACGCCGAACATGTAGTCAGCCAAGAATATTGTATTCAAGCTGTGCTGCGACGACGAATAGCTTACCAAACCATGCAGTGCTGCGTGCCTATTCGGGATCGCGTTCCGCGCAAGCGATTGCCGGCGCGCTTCATCTTTGACATTGGAGAATATGCCGAAGATCATCGCATCTGCCCCGGACACGTGTTCCTTGCCGAGTCTTCGCCTGTCCTTCTCACGGACGGCTTTCGTAAGGTGGCCGAACACTGACAGATCAAACAGCCCATCGATGATGAAATCCTCTATATGTCGGTTCTCGCCAGTAAGTGTTCTGATGTATTCGTCGTAAGTTATTTGTTTATTTCCAAGTAGTCCACCGAACAACTTCGTGAAAAGCACTCTTTCAATTTCTGGAAACAACACCCGGCACACGCATCGATGCAACCTGGACTCATGAGCGTCGAGCGCTTCCCGAAACGTTGCTCTGGCTTCTGCATCGATTTCGTAGCCAACCAAACGCCTCTCTATCCGTCCTCGTACCGTTTCCCAGTTTTCGTCGTAGTAGTCCAGGATGGTGCTGGAAATTTTGTCTCCTTCTTCATGGCTCTTGGCGATTGCGCCAAACGGCATTGTGTAGTGTGGCAGCCATCCTGCCCTTGCCAGTACATCGCTGCTGAGATTCCAGTTCTGGACTTCCATTAGAACACGTGACATCACGGGAGGAGCCGTCTCCCTGGACTTCTGGGGTCTCGGAATCTCGTGTTCAATAGTGTCTGCCAAGCTTCTGACGACTTCTTTGAAGAACGGGGACGAAACCAACCATTCTTTGAAGCCTTGCGCAAAGGCGTCCGACTTCAGGAACTCTTGGACATCCTCAGACCCTGTGAACCTTGTACCATCACCCATTTGACGCTCCGCTGTTGTCTGTCACTGTTTAGGTTTGAGCGTCGCGCCGACGGCCTTGAGCACGTTGGCCAGCGGCCCGTGGGCCGAGCGCTCGCCGTTTGCACCGCCCGTCCGGACCCTTCGCAGGTCGCCAAAGTACGCCTCAACCGCAGTCGTCAGCTTCGTATTCGCTCCCGCCATAGTTCTCTCGTGGCCGAACGTGTCCCGGATGAAGCCGTCATGAATCCTCCCAAGGATTGATCACTTCGACGCCCACATCCTCGAAGTCCCTGACGTTGCGTGTCGCCACGGTCATTGCCCGCGAAAGGGCGATCGCCGCGATTTGACCATCGGGTTGGGAGAGTGGACGGCCGGCGCGGCGACGTGCAGCAGCGATGGTTGCATAGACGGGTGCCGCGTCACTGTCGAAGGGCAAAATCCGGTTCTCGAATGCGTCTTGCAACATGGCCTCGATGTTTGATGTGAGCGTGTCCCGACGCCGACCTGCCGGCAGGATGGCGGCTCCATAGCGTAGTTCCGCTTCTCCCACTGCTGAGAAATACAGCGTTTCCACAGCGTGTCCCACAACCCATGCCTCCACGGCCGGGTCGGGTGACCGGCGCATCAGTTCGGATACGACGTTTGTGTCGAGCGCGATCAAGTCAAAATACCCCCGCAGGCTCTCTCTTTAGGCATACGCCGCATAGTTCGCCTTGCATGCGATACGGACACATAAGCGATTGTATTGACATGATTTATCCAGCCTTCTAGAATCTGTCCACCTT